>JAVBPP010000114.1:0-3837 GCA_031549535.1 Oscillospiraceae bacterium | reverse complement strand
ATGCCGGATTTCAAGCTGCGTTCACGATCCATGGGTGTTGCATGCGCCGTCATGGCGATGATGGGCGTTTCGGCGTATTCCGGCATTCTGCGGATTTCTCGCGTGGCTTCTAAGCCGTCCATTCCCGGCATGCGGATATCCATAAAGATAATATCAAACGGCTCCTCTTGCAGCTTTGCGACAGCCTCCTCCCCGTTCACGGCAAAAACAGCCCGGTAGCCCTTATTGGACAAAATTTCATTGATAATCATGCGGTTGACATCCATGTCCTCCGCCACCAATATATGAATTTTTGCGTTTTGTTCTGTATCGCTGTCATCATAGAAATCCTCGGCGGTGGCGAACGCATCCGGCTCTAAATCTTGTGCATCCATCACGTCCGAACAGGCGAATGTCGCTGTAAACCAAAATTGCGTCCCCTCGTCCACCTGGCTTTCACACTGCAGCTCGCCACCTAGGCTGCGTGCGAGCTCCTTGGAGATCATGAGTCCAAGCCCGGTTGCGCCGTATTTGCGGTTTGCTGCGCTGTCTGTCAGCGTCAGCGGGTCAAACAGCTGTTGTATTTGGGAGGCGGACATGCCAACGCCTGTGTCAGAAACGCAAAAACGCAGTGTTATTTCATCCCCGCTATCCTGCTGTTCACTGACTGTGAGCGTAACGCCACCCCTGTGCGTAAACTGAATGGCGTTGCGCAGCAGATTAAGCAGCAGCTGATTGAGCTGCATCGGGTTGCCCACCAAAATCCGCTCGCTGTCTGTGCCGCATTGCACCTCGTAACGCAGAGATTTGTCGCTCGCTTCAGTCGCCACGATCGTATGCAGGCTCATCAGCACCTCGGAGAGCTGAAAATGCGTGCGGGTTTCATCCGACTTTCCGGTTTCAGACTTGGCAAAATCAATGATGTTATTACAACTGCGGAACAACGCGTGCGCGGCACTATCCAGCTTTTCAATATAATCCCGCTGTGTTTCGTTCAGACCGGATTTTCGCAGCATGGCGCATAGGCCGAAAATTGCGTCCAGCGGTGTTCTCACCTCGTGTCCCATATCCGCAATATAAGCGCTTTTCGCTTTTGCGTTCCGCTGTGCAATATCCAGTGCGAGTTGAATTTCCTCGTCCGAAATAGAGATTTGATCTGCGCTGACAAACCACACAAGCAGAGCCTGATTCCCTTGATACATCCCATTGCGCACATAAATACGCACGCTGCACTCCCGTTCATGTTTACCGCGCAGCTGAACTGTGCGCCAGTTTACCATACCTTGGGAGCGGATATCCTCCTCCAGCTTTTTCCAATCGTCACTGCGCGGCAGTAATTGCTCTACGGTATCCCCCACCGTAACGCCGTATTGTGCCGCGGCACTCGGCGCTGTATAGCACACACAGCGGTTTTGCAGCACTGCAAAACTGATGGGGCTGGAGACTACGCTATCTTCATAGAACGAAAGCTCCGTTTCCATTTCCAACATGTGTGCCTGTTGCTCACGCAGCTCCTCCACGTAAGCGGCGGCGACAAAATCCGCCTTCTCCGCCAGTGCGATACTGCCCACAGCATTTGTGCCCAAACGTGACATGCAAAGAGAAAACAAGCGGTATTCACCGCCGCTGCTGAAGCGGTAATTTTCTGAAAATGCCTGCCCTTCCTCCAAAAGCGAATCGAGCGACCGCTCCAGAGCTACTTTATCCTGCGCAAAGCATATCTCCAACAGCTGGCTTCTTAACAGCTGCTTATGCCCGAGTAAGGCAAAGCCTGTCCTGTCAAAGCACAACATCTGCGCCTTAATATCATAAGAACAAAAGCCCTGTTCCTGCATTGCTTTTTCCATCCGGCCGCTCTCCATTCCATCCTCAGATACATTCTGGTATATCCTAGCACAGTTACTGCACATTTGCAACTTGCAAAGTTTCGTGCGCTGTGATAGTATGGTACAAATATGTATTTTCGTCAGAAAGGGTGTGGCCCCTTGGGGCAGCAAAGAATCTTCGTGGTGGATGACACAGTCTTTATGGCGACGGTCATCACCAAGGTGCTGCAAAGCGCAAACTATTTGGTCACAGCTTTTTACAGCGGCGAAGAGCTGCTGGAGGCACTCAAAAAAGAAAAGCCGGATATTATTCTATTGGATGTTGTGATGACCGGCATCAGCGGCTATGAGGTGCTGGATATCCTGCGCCAGGATTCCCGCTATAATTTAATTCCTATTCTTATGCTCACAGGGCAGTCAGAGGAGGAGGATAAGCTCAAAGGGCTTGAAATGGGGGCGGATGACTACATCGTTAAGCCCTTTAACAACCGGGAGCTGTTGGCTCGTGTAAAAAACACATTGGTGCGCCTGGAGCGCAGCAAAGGCGCAAACCCCTTGACCGGCCTGCGTGGGAATAACGATATTGAAATGGAGCTGACTGCCCGCATTACACAGGGCAGGCATTTCGCAGTCTTATATTTGGACTTAAATTCCTTCAAACCATATAATGATATCTACGGTTTCGCCAACGGGGATCTTGCGATTAAGTTGACCGCAGATATTATCAGCGACTGCGCGGCGGAGCATGGTTCGCAGACAGATTTCATTGGCCACATCGGCGGTGACGATTTTATTGTGATAACCGAGCCGGACAGTGCTATCCTAATTGCGCAGGCAATTATTGACCGTTTTGACAGCGAAATTCTCAGCCTCTATACACCTGATGACCGAGAAAAGGGTTATATCGTGGCAAAAGACCGTTCCGGAGAAGAAAAGCAGTTTGGGTTTATCGGCATATCTGCCGCAATCGTATTCAGTGAACAACACCCGGTGACCAACACACTGGATCTTGCAGAGGTTGCGGCCGGGTTAAAAAAACAGGCGAAGGCTCCTGGCAAAAGTGCATATGCTTATTGACTATGAGGGGGACAATTGATGAAACGAGTATTGATAGTGGACGACGGCGCGTTTATGCGCATCTTGATTCGCGGTATGCTGGAGCGCAACGGCTATGAAATCGCGGGGGAAGCGGAAAACGGCGAGGATGCGGTTGAAAAATACCAGGAACTCAAACCGGATCTTGTCACCATGGATATCACCATGCCTGTGAAAGACGGCATCGCCGCGCTGCAGGAAATTATTGCGTTAGACGGCGAGGCCAGCGTACTTATGGTTTCCGCCATGGGGCAGGAGCAAAATGTGAAACAGGCTCTGCTATCCGGAGCGAAGGGGTTCGTAACCAAGCCTTTTGATGAAAGCGGATTTATCGCTGTTTTAGAGAGCCTGGAATAGCGGGAAAGGGTAACGACATATGGATAAGTTTTCCGTCTTGGAGCACTGCTTTGAGCAGGCCTTCGAGCGTGTTTTGGTTTTGAAAACCCTTTATATGGAAAACATGATGGGTGACGCCTGTTTACCGGATGAGATTGCCGTGGCTTCGCTGGATTTTTTCGGAGATTATTCTGGCCGTATTGTTATGGTATTAAACGAATATCAAATCAATGAAGTGGCTCAAATGATTTGCCAGCGTTTCCAAATTGATGTTCCGGTTGACCCCTCCATCGTGTTTTCAGAAATTTTGAATATTTATGCCGGCAGTTTAATTACCGAGGTACAGAATCTTGGAAAAAATATTGATATTTCCCCTCCCATTAATATGCGGCAGAAACTTTCCTCAGACGAGCAGACGCGTATTATGAGAATGGTAACCGAGGGGCGGCTTATGTTTAAATTCTGCTTTTTTTAGGATGGCAGTATGATTGAAATTACAGACATTGAATTTGAAAACCTAACTTCTTTCGTAAAAGTAAATTACGGAATCAATTTAACATACCGCAAAACATTTGTAGAAATGCGGCTGCAAAAGTTAATT
>JAVBPP010000117.1:0-10933 GCA_031549535.1 Oscillospiraceae bacterium | reverse complement strand
GCCTCCCTCGCCGAGGGAGCTGTCCCCGCAGGGACGCAGGGAGTCGCTAGGGGAGCTCGCCGTGGATGTGACCGCGCAAGGGGCGAACCGTCGCCCCCGGCGATCCGATGCCGCTTTCCTGTGGCAAACGGCATCTCCCGGAAGCGGGTGGCCGTCTCCGGTACCCCCGCTTCCGGGAGTGGACAAGTAACAGACTTTATGATAGGATAAAAAATAGATAATTTGCCCTCAAAGTTATTACTCCTGCACCAAACGGTAGTAATAGAAAAGTGCGCGTGCGCAGGCGAGCGGGCAAAGACGGATAGGGGTCTATTGATCCCCCGACTAAATATTGAAGTTTTATAGCGGAGGTTAAGATGAGTAAGACTGGCATTGATTGGACAGGGATGGCAACAAATGCTAGCCTTGAAGAAACTCTTTATTTTTATACAAGAAACGATTACTTGATTATTAACAACTTGCTTAGCGGCAATATAGATTTTATGTGGGAAGCTGCCAAATTCTCAATGCAATGAAAGAGACGAATCATGAAATTGTACTTTATCGGACTATAATAATTGATGACGGGTCAAGACGGCCATACACGAAGTTTTTGACCCACCATATCAACGAAACAGTGGAGTTTCTGAATATTTCATCCACGTCTGTAAATCCGGGGTGGGAAGAAGGTGCAGGTTGTGAATTTTACAGATATGAAATAACGGTTCCGGAAAACGGATTTGTTTTAGAACTTGACGAGCTTTATCACAACGAAGAGGGCGAAGTTCTTCTGCCACCGATGCGATGCAGGGTAACAGATATACGCAGCAGCGATCATGCAAGGTGCAGAGGAATCATTACGTTTGTGTATCAGGAAAAACTATCTACAGATATTATTACTACTGCCCTCAATGACCAACCTTTTTTCGTTTTGTGACACTGTATAGGTACTATCCATGAGGGGGAGAGATGTTATGCCGCGCTCCAAAGAGAAAAAAACGTATTCCTTCTTCCAAAACGCCGCCTTTCTCTGGCGGCTGCACTGGGCGTTTGACCGGATGTTGTTGCTGTTGATGGCGCTCAAAACGCCGTTGACTGTGGGCGCGGCGCTGCTGGGCATTTTGCTGCCGAAGCTCGTGCTGGATCATGTGACGCGTCATTCGGATTTGCACGTGATGCTGCTGCAAATTGCCGGCTGTGCCTTGGGGCTTTTGCTGTTCAAGGCGGCGGATGCAAAAAACGACAACGCGATGGAAATTCACGCCAATCAATTTTTTTGTTTGTATGGGTTCACGCAAATTGCGAAAAAGAAAATGGACCTGGATTATGAAGCGTATAGCGCGCCCAGCGGCAAAACCAAGGCGGAAAAAGCAAGCATGGCGGTTTCCGGAAATACCTATTCCAGTATGGTTGCTTTTTATCCCGGCTTGCGGGATGTGCTGTCAAACCTGTTCGGCTTTGCCTCGTTTGCCGCAATCGTATTCACCTTAAATCCGTTGGTGATTTTGCTGTTGCTCGCATCCTATGCGATGGACGGCCTAATCGCCCTATATGTGGAAAAACGGCAGAATAAGCTGCGGGAGCAGGAAGCGGATTTGCGGCGGCGAACGAGGTATATTGCAAAACGCACCAGCCTGACAGCCTTTGCAAAGGAGATTCGCATCTAGTCCCTCGCAGGCTGGCTGCGGGAGATCCGCGCGGAATTGCTGCGCAAGGAAGTTGCCCTGACGAAACAGCAGGAGCGCCCCAGGCTGCTGCAGCTTTTGCTGGAGGGGCTGCTTGTGTTTGTGCGCGATGGGCTTGCCTATGGCTACTTAATCTCCCGCATGTTACAGGATCCCACCATGGAGCTGGGCACATTTACGGTTTATTTTGCGGCAATCGCAGGCTTTGGGAACTGGTTATCGCAGCTTGTCATCGGTGCGGATGCACTCATGCGCGCCCATCACCGCATCGGCGATTACCGCGCCTTTCTGGATATCCCGGACACAACACGCGTACCGGACGGCGTTGCGGTCGCCTCGCGTCCGGGACCGCATACCATACGTTTGGAGCATGTCAGCTATACCTATCCCGAGAGCGACCGCCTGGTTCTGGACGACATCAGTCTGGAAATTGGGGCCGGGGAAAACCTTGCGCTGGTCGGCGTAAACGGCGCGGGGAAAACGACCTTGGTAAAGCTGCTGTGCGGCCTGATTCGCCCCACGAAAGGCGAAATTTATGTGGACGGCATCAACATCCGTGAAATTGACCGGGAGGAATATTTCAAGCTGTTTGCGGCGGTATTTCAGGATATCTGTGTGCTGCCGGTCAGCATCGCGGAGAACATCAGCTATGCCGTAACGCCGCAGCAACAGGACGAAAAACGCCTGATCGCCGCGTTGGAGGCCGCCGGGTTACAGGAAAAGATCGCGGCGCTGCCGCAGGGGGCGAACACACCCCTGCTGACCCAGTTCAACAAGGACGGAATCGAGCTTTCCGGCGGGGAACTGCAAAAACTGCTGTTGGCGCGTGCGCTGTATAAGGACGCACCCGTCTTGATTTTGGACGAGCCGACAGCCGCCTTGGATCCGATTGCGGAAAACCGGCTGTATCTGCAATACCATACGCTAACCAAGGGCAAAACGAGCGTGTATATCTCCCACAGACTTTCCTCCACCCGTTTTTGTGACAGGATTGTGCTGCTGGACGGCGCGAAAATCGCGGAGAGCGGGACGCACGAAGCCTTGCTTGCATCGGACGGCAAATACGCCGCCATGTTTGCGCTTTCCAGCAAATACTACCGCGAGGCGGAGGAGGGGGATACCCATGAAATCGCCTGAACCAAAGCGCCGC
This sequence comes from Oscillospiraceae bacterium, assembly GCA_031549535.1. Classification (GTDB taxonomy): domain Bacteria; phylum Bacillota; class Clostridia; order Oscillospirales; family Acutalibacteraceae; genus JAVBPP01. The sequence continues at coordinate 8,119 of JAVBPP010000117.1, read as the reverse complement.
TTTTTCGAACAGCTGCGCTTGTGCCTGCGCGGTTGGCGCATTATGGAAGACCTTGTGCCCGGCACCCTGATTTTGCAATTTGTTAAGGCCTTCTGCAAGGCGAGCATTCCGTTTGTCGCCATTTATATGTCCGCCCGGATTTTGACGGAGCTGGTGACCGGGCGCAACAAACAGCTGCTCTTGTTTTATGTGGCAGTCACCATCGGCGCAACGCTGCTCGCCGTGATTTTAGACAGTCTGTTCGGGTATATACTGAGTATCCGCAGAAAAAAGCTTTCTGCCGGGCATGAGATTTTGTTGAGCCGCACGACCTATGCCATGGACTACGCGCAGGCGGAACGCAAAGAAACCAACGAGCTGCGCAGCCGGATTGAAACCGGCATCAGCGCGTTCGGCGGCGGCCTGACCGGTTTATCCTGGTACGGCGATCAAGCGTATGAAGCCGCGTTTTCTGTGATCATCGCGCTGGTTCTTTCCGCGGGGATGCTGCGCACGGCCGAACTCTCTTCTGCATCTGTGTTGTTGCGGGCGGTTAACTCCGTTTGGTTTTCCGCAATACTGGTTGTTGTGGCCGCCGCCTGTGTGTATTCTCTGTTACATACACAGAACAAAGCGCAGCAAAATGCGATTGTGTTTAACCGGGAAATGTCGGAAATCAATCTGCGCTCCGATTTTTATGATGACCATTACTTTACTGAAAACAAGGCCGCGAAGGATATCCGTATTTTTCAGCAGATGCCGCTTTTGTTGCGGGAATATCATGACAACGCCTTCGTGCCGTTCTGGCTCTGCATGAAACGCTGGCTTGGCGCAATCGGCAGAGTGCAGGTGAAAGGCGCCGCCGTGGCCGCCGGGCTGGGGGGGCTTGTGTACCTGTTCGTTGCATGTAAGGCCTACGCGGGCGCGATGCAGATTGGGGAAGTGGTGCGGTATTACGGAGCCGTCACGCAATTGATTGCTTCCGTAACGGCGCTGAGCAGCGCACTCCTGCGCCTTTGGAACAACACAGAATATCTGGAACTGCTGTTTCAATACCTGGATTTACCCGCCGCGGATACAAAAACGCACAACCTTCCGCTGAGAAACGGTGCGATGACCATTACTTTTGAGCACGTATCCTTCCGCTACGCACCGGATGCGCCGCTGGTTCTGGATGACGTATCCCTCACGCTGGAGCCCGGCCGGCATCTGGCGATTGTGGGCAAAAACGGCAGCGGAAAAACAACATTGATTAAGCTGCTGTGCCGCTTTTATGAGCCGGAATCCGGTAGAATTCTGCTGAACGGAACGGATATCCGGGCGTTTGACCGTGAGGCCGTGCAAGCTCTGTTTTCGGTGGTGTTTCAAGATTTCCGCCTGTTTGCCTTCCCGGTTGGGCAGGTGGTCGCCGGGCAGACCTCCTATGAGGAAGAGCGCGTTTGGCAGGCGTTGGAGCTGGCCGGAATTGCCGAGCGCGTCCGGGATTTCCCCGGGCAGCTTGCGCAGCCGCTCTACAAGGATTTCGAGGAGGACGGCGTGGAGCTTTCCGGCGGGGAGGAGCAAAAAATCGCCATCGCCCGCGCCATATACCGGGATGCGCCGCTTGTGATCCTCGATGAACCCACCGCCGCGCTGGATCCGTTTTCCGAGGCGGAGATCTATGAAAAATTTGATCAGATTATCGGCGGAAAATCAGCCGTGTATATCTCGCACCGCCTGTCCTCCTGCAAGTTCTGCGATCACATCGTTGTGTTTGAGCAGGGGAGAGTGGTGCAGCACGGCACACACGAAGCCCTGCTGCAAGACAGCGGCGGCGCCTATGCCGCGCTTTGGAACGCTCAGGCGCAGTATTATAATACCAATTCCAGGTAGAAAACTCGAATAGATTTGCGGTCTTTTTCGCGTTGTGCGCGGCGGACGACGCTGCCGGGCGCAGACTGGTCAGACGGTTCCCTACAGGAGACCGGGGAAAAAACGCCGCCCACCCGATAAGGGTAGACGGCGTTCTTTCTCGTATTCTTATTTCACCGTAATCGCACAAGAGGCACTTCTGCGGTTGAAGGTTGTCACCGTAATGGTGGCTTTTCCCACCGCTTTGGCGGTAACAATGCCGTTGCTGTCCACGGTTGCGATTTTGGTATTGCTGCTGGCAAATTTGCGCAGGTAGGAGGCTGCCCCGGCGTTGAGGGAGCTGTTCAAATCCACCTTGCCGCCCTTGCTCAGGGTTTTTGTCTTGTAATTGAGCGTAACGGAGGTCGGGGCGGGTTTGACGGTAACAACGCACTTGGCGGTTCTGCCGTTGAAGGTGGTGACGGTGATATTCGCCGTGCCCGCCTTTTTACCCGTCACAATGCCGTTTTGATCCACCGTGGCGACGGCGGTGTTGGAGCTGGAGAAAACGGTTTTGTAGCTGGCCGAGCCGCTGCTGAGGGTGTAGTTCAAATTCAGCGTTTTTTCACCTACGCCGATGGTGGCGGTTTTGTAATTGAGTGTGACAGAGCTGGGTCCGGGTTTCACGGTCACGGTGCATGTCGCAGTTTTTCCGCCCACTGCGCTTGCGGTGATTTTCACAGTTCCGGCCGCCTTGGGCGTTATCTTGCCGTTGGCGTCCACAGCCGCGATGTTGGGGTTGGCGGATGTCCATTTGATGTCGCGGTAAGTGGCGTTCGCCGGGGCGAGGGTTGCGCTAAGCTGGTAGGGCTGGCCGATGCCAACGCTTGCGGTTTTGGAATTCAACGTGATGCCGCTGACCGCAACAGGGGTGAGAAGCGTATGCTTTAGTTTGTATTTTGTAACATAATTATAGGCGTGTGTATTTGGGAAGCACTTGATCGTCAAATTGTCGCATCCATTAAATGGATCAGTATAATATTCACCATCGTCAGACCAGCGGCTGATTTTTGTGACACTGGCGGGAATGGTCACACTTTTTAGATTTGTGCAATTATAAAACGTATCATTTTCAAGCGTTTTTAACTGATTGGGAAGCACAACGCTGGAGAGCAGACTGCAATAACCAAACGCACCCTCTTCAATTGTTTTGACACTATTGGGTATGGAAACGCTCTTCAGTTGGGAACATCTGTAAAAGGCCCAGTCCCCAATTGTTTTGACACCATTGGGTATGGTGACGCTTTCCAATTGGGAACAACGGTAAAACGCCTCGGTGGCGATCGTTATAACGCTGTTTGGGATCGTGATGCTGCTCAACTGCTCACAACGCGCAAAGGCGCTCATTTCGATGCTTGCCACGTTCTTGGGGATGGTGACGCTTTTGAGCTGCGTGCAGCCCTCAAACAAGCGCCTGCTGATGCTGGGCAAACTGCTGGGCAGCGTGATATTTTGCAGCTTGCTGCAGCCTGCGAACGTGCCGTAGGCCAGCTGCGTTACGGTGTTCGGAATAGAAACCGATGTGAATTTGCGCCCTTCGCCATAACCGAACGCATCGTTGTTGATTTTTTTCACTCCCGCCGGAGCGGTATAGCTTGCGTTGGTTTTTGCGGCGGGGTAATAAATCAGCTGCGTTTTTGCTTTGTTATACAGCACGCCATCAACCGAACAATAATTTGCGTTTGCGCTGCCCACGGTAACGGCGGCGATTCCGGCACACCCATCAAACACCCCGGGGCCGATGCTTTTTACACTGTTGGGGATGGTGATACTCTTTAAGCTGGGGCAATGCCAAAATGCCTGCTCTCCAATATTGGTGACGCTGTTGGGGATGGTGATGCTCTTCAAGCCTTCGCAAAAGAAAAAGGCAAAATCCGCAATGCGGACTGTTCCGTCTTTGATTGCAATTGCCGTGTTTGCCGGCATATCGCCCTTATACGTATACGCCACTTTTCCGACATAAAGCAGCCCGTTCGGGCGGCTGCTATACCATTTTGTCCCGGAAAATGCATGTTTTCCAACGGAGGTAACAGTGGCTGGAATTGCGATGGCGGCCAGACTGTTGCAGCCGTAAAATGCTTCCTTTCCGATGGCGGTGACCCCGCTTGGAATAGTGACACTGGCCAGTTTATCGCTATCTGTAAACGCATAACTACCAATTTTGGTTACCCCGCTTGGAATGGTGACACTGGTCAGATTGCTGCATTCAGAAAATGCATCATCTCCAATAGCCGTAACGCCCGAAGGGATCACATAGGATTTTGCCGCATTCCCCTGGGGATAACGGATTAAGGTAGTTTTCGCTTTGTTAAACAGAACACCGTTCACGGAAGAATAGTTGGGATTTGCGCTGTTCACATGGATGGATGCAAGTTTCGGGCAACCGTAGAAGGCATCCAGATTAATCGTTTTTAGGCCGCTGCCCAAGGTAACACTGGATAGTTTGGCGCAACCCCCAAACGCATAATACCCCATCTTCGTGACGCTGCTCGGGATGGTGACGCTTGTCAGATTGCTGCAATCAGCAAACGCAGATCTGTCAATGCCGGTGACACCCGCAGGGATGGCATAGGTTTTTGCGGTGTTTCCACAAGGATAGCGAACCAATGCCGTTTTTGCCTTATTAAACAGAACCCCGTTCACGGAGGTATAGTTGGGATTTGCGCTGTTCACATGGACGGATGCAAGCTTTGGGCAACCGTAGAAGGCATCCAAATCAATCGTTTTTAGTCCGCTGCCAAAGGTGATACTGGTCAGTTTGACGCAATCCTCAAATACATAATCCCCCAACTGCGTGACGCTGTTTGGAATCGTGATGCTTGTCAGGTTGCTGCAACTATAAAACGCCTCATCGCCGATGCTGACGACACCGTTCGGAATTGTGATGCTTGTCAGGCCGGTGCAATACCCCAACGCAAAATTGCCAATGCCGGTAACACTGCTCGGAATTGCGATGCTTGTCAGGTTGCGGCAATCAGCGAATGCAGCTCTGCCGATGTCGGTGACGCCTGCAGGGATGGCATAGCTTTTTGCGGCGTTTCCCTGCGGATAGCAAACCAAAGTAGTTTTTGCTTTATTAAATACAACGCCGTTTACGGAAGTATAGTTGGGATTTGCACTGCTTACATAAAAAGTGGCAAGTTTTGGAGAATAGGCGAAGTCGGAGAAATCTATTGTTTTCAAGCCGCTGCCAAAGGTGACACTGGTTAGGTTTTCGCAAGACTCAAATGCACAGGATCCGATCTTCGTAACGCTGTTCGGAAAGGTGACGCTCGTCAGATCATCGCGTCCATAAAAGGTCCAACCGTTAATACTGGTCACCGGCTTGCCCGCAATCGTTGCCGGAATGGCAAGCGCGCCGCCGCTTCCGTAATAGTCGGTGATTTCCACCGCGTTTCCGTTGTTAATCAGTTCATACCCAAAATCCCCGCTCTCATCGGCCGCAGCCTGCAGAGAAGCAAGCGGAACCATCCCGATACACAGAAGCAATGCTAAAACAAGGCACAAAAGTCGACCCTTTTTCAAGACCATACCCACCTTTTCTATTTTATAAAGAAAGCTTACCACATTTTAACAAAGTTACAAGCCCTATTTTATAGTTTTTGTTGCATTACATTGTAACAGACAATTGCGAAAGCCCCGGACGCGCAATGCGCGCCCCTACACGATATGCCCCGTAAATTTCGCCGACGCCGTTTCGGCAGCCAATCCTGGCCTCCCTCCCAGAGGGAGGTGTCCCCGCGGGGACGCAGGGAGTCCTCGAGGTCCCGATGCCGGTTCCCTGTGGCAAACGGCATCCACCGGGAACGGCGGGGTGACCGGGGACGGTCACCCCGCGATATGCAATTTTCAATTGTATTCCTTATACTAATATCCATTAGAAAGCGTTATAAAAAATCAAGGAAAAGCTTTGCTGTATGGCTTTTTTGCAGATTTTTTATCTACGCTTTATTTGGATATTGGTATTAAACCCGGGCGAAGCGATACATCCCATTACGTCCCGTCTCCCCGCACAATTCTCCCGCCGCCGAGCACCAAATCTTCCTTATAGAACACCGCGTATTGGCCGGGGGTTACGGAGCGCACGGGGCTTTCAAATTGCAACAGGATGCTGCCGTCCGCCTGTGCGCAAAGCGTTGCCGGAACCGGCTTTGCCTGATTGCGCAGCTTTACCTGTGCGGCGGCGGGTATGGCTTGTTCTTCCCCGGCAATCCAGTTGACTGTGTCCACCAGGCAGGCGGTGCTGTACTGTGTGCCCTCTTCTCCCAGGGTCACCGTGTTTTCCAGCGGGTCTATGCCCACCACATACATCGGCTTGCCGAACGCGCCCAGCCCCTTGCGCTGGCCTATGGTATAGGCCGCGATGCCCTGATGCCTGCCCAAAACGTCGCCGCCCCGCGAGAGAAATGCTCCGGGCGGCGGCAATGCGATGCCCTGCTGCCGCAAAAAGCCCAGGTAATCATCCCCCGGCACAAAGCAAACCTCCTGGCTGTCTCCTTTTTGCGCGACAGGCAGCCCCTCGCGCTGCGCCAGCTCCCGCACCTCCTGCTTTGTCATGCCCCCCAGCGGGAACAGGATGTGCCGCAGCTGCTCCTGCCGCAGGCCGTGCAGAAAATAGCTTTGATCCTTTGCGCTTTCGGCCTTGCGTAATTGCATTCGACCGTTTTCTTCGCGCAGGATGGCGTAATGCCCGGTCGCGACATAATAGGCCTCATGCGTAGCCGTTTGCGCATCCGCTTTGGCATCCGCTTTGGCAAAGTCCAGCAGGGCGGCAAATTTTATGGCGGGGTTGCAGACCACGCAGGGGTTGGGGGTCATACCGCTGCAATATGCCTGTGTAAAATAGGCGATAACCGTTTCCGCGAATTCCCGCCGTAAATCCACAATTGCAAGCGGAATTTGCAGATGCTCCGCAATCCGCTGTGCGTCACGCAGATCCTCCCTTGCACCTTCCTCCGGCTTCAGGCGCAGGGAGACCCCCTGCACCTCATAACCCTCCCGTTGCAGTAAAAGCGCACAGACGGCGCTGTCTACACCGCCGCTTAGGCCGATTACCACGCGCTTGTTTGGCTGCATTCGCCATCCCCCGTTCTGTATTGCGAAGCACTACAGTAATAATATAAATAAAGCGTAAAATAAAGTGTAATTTTTTCTGCAATGGCTTGCAAATTCCTGTCATCTATTATATCATGTTACATTTGCCTGTAAAGCAGAAAATTCAACGAAAATACTTGCAGGACTGCGCACTTTGGTGTATACTTGTAATAATTGAGGTATTATGCACATTTTTAGGGGGGCGTTGGCAGTCTTGACCGCAGATTTACATTGCCATACAAAAGTATCGGATGGCTCTATGGGCATAGACGATTTGATTGTTTTGGCACAGGCTCAGGGGGTTCAAACAATATCCATAACCGACCACGATTGCCAGGCAGGCAACATTCGCGGTAAAATTATTGGGGAACGCCGGGATGTTACGGTAATCCCGGGGGTTGAACTTTCCGCTTACAGCGCCTCGTTTCAAACCGAGGTGCATTTGTTGTGTTACCACACCGAAAGCCCGGACAGGCTCGAGGGGCTTTGCCACAAAAACATCACGGCCCGCAAACGGGCGAGCCAATACATGGTTTTGAAGGTGGCGCAGCGCTACCCCATTACCACAGAGCTGGTGCTCAAATGCGCCTCCGGCTCCACCAGCGTTTATACCGCGCATATTATGCATGCACTGATGGAATGCGGCCTTGCGGACAGCATTCACGGCGAACTTTATCGGGAACTGTTTCATCCGGACAGCCCCGGGAATGTGTTTGTGCAGCCCAAATTTGCAGAGCCGGCGGAGGTGATCGCGGCCATCCATGAGGCCGGCGGAATTGCCGTACTTTCCCACCCCGGGCAGCGGATTTCGTTTGACTGCATGGACATGCTCTGCCAGGCGGGCTTAGACGGTATAGAGGTTTGGAGCCCTGCCCACGATGAGCAGACCCTAAGCGCTCTGCAGGATTATGCCAGCCACAAGCAGCTGCTCATGACAGGGGGCAGCGACTTCCACGGCATGTATGGGGACCGCGTGACCCTTGGCAGCTGTGTGACCCCTGCCGAACAAATGAGAGCACTTTCCGCCCGCAAGACATTGATACGCAAACAAAACCGTGGGTAATGCCCTGTACTATTTATATATTACTCCGGCACTTAACAGTAGTTATTAGTCCACCAACGAAACCTTGCCAAATCTTGGTGGTATTTTCGTCGT
>JAVBPP010000043.1:0-18022 GCA_031549535.1 Oscillospiraceae bacterium | reverse complement strand
AAAAACAATCTTGCTTTGCATTAAAAATTTATTCAAGTTGATGCATTCTGGTATCTTTTCGCATAGACAGCCAATTATTTTCCTGTTATACTGAAGCAAAACAGGTTTTATTACTCCTGCATCAAATGGTAGCACGGGTTTTGCAAGCAGGAGTAATATTAAAAGAGGAAAACTGAAAGAAGGAGTTTGATGAGTGCTTGCCCGAATTGCGGCCGAAAACTTTCGTGGAAGGATTGGCGGCCGAATTGCCCGCAGTGCGGGGTAAATCTGATTTTTTCACAGTATGAAGAGCGCTTTTTGGAAGATGCGAAAAACGCGGAGTTGGGGCATGCGCGTCTGCGTGTTTCCGTGGCAAAAATTAAAGCGGCGTTTCTTGGCAGTAAGCTGGCAGTGGCGCGGCTTGTGGTTTGTCTGCTGCCGTTGGCGGCACTGTTGTTGCCGGTTGCAACGGCCATGTTCCGCGTTCCCTTTGTGCAGGAAAAGCAGACAGTGAGCTTAATCGGCGTCATCCAAATGATTAGCGGCGGCAGTTTGAAACTGCTGCTTTCGCTGCAGGAGGGGGCGCATCTGCAGGCCGTATTTTCAGCGCTTGGTACGGTGCTGATTGGCTTTGCGGCAACGGCGCTCTTTGCAGTTCTGCTGCTTGCGATGACAGTCCTGTGTTTTGTCAGCGTAAAACGCTGCGCTGTGGCAGCTTGTTGCATCTGCGTGCTGGGCGTTTTGACGGATGCGGTGGCTCTTGTGTTGGCGGGGCGCTTTGTATCCTTGGTGACGGCGCAGGGCGGAGCATTGGTTACCGCACAGCTTTCTTTTGGCTGTTATGGCATTGCTGCCGCGTTTATAATTGCTTTTGTGTTGAACCTGCTGGTTGCAAAACGCGGTATTCCGGTAAAGTTTCGGGAAGGGGATTTGTACCGGGTTGAAGTGGCCGCAAAGCTCAAACGCGCAGAATTGCAGCTGAAGGATTTGCCGCAGCCTATTTGGGAATCCGAAGAAGAGCGTGAAAAACGGCTTGCGATGGAACGGGAGTGGAAGGCGAAATTTCAGCCCGAGACAGTGCAGGATGAGGAGGGCGTGTACAATGAAGGGTGAGCGAAAACCGCGCAGTGAAGCCGAAAAGGATGCTGTCAGGCGTTGGTTCTATTATGGCATCTTCGCGGTTTTAACTGCTTTTTTTCTGATAGGTGTTTTCTGGGGAGCCAGGGATTTGCTCCGGAATGAGGGCGTGATGCCAGAAGAGGTGAAACCGGCGGCAAGTCTGACTGCGTTGACTGCCATCGCGCAAAAGCAGGATTTTTTGCCTTATCTCCAGTCGGTGCTGCTGCAGGCCAAAACGGAGCAACCCCGGATGATTCGCAACAGCTCGTTCACCATTCCGGATGAGGGAATTCAATTTTCCGAAAACGCGGGAAAGCTGCGGGAGGTTGCCTCCTATGTGAAGGATAGGATTGCAGGTGCATTAAACGGCAAGGTGCCGGGGGTGACAGTAGGGTTTGGCGAAGATTGCGCGGATGCGTTGTGGATACCCGAATTGACTGCCGCTGATGTGAATGAATTTGAAATCACAGACCAAAAGAAAAATGAAGACGGAAGCAGCGTAACCGGGGATGCCTATACGTTTACGCTACGGTTTGCCGATGCCGCCGCACCGGTGGCGGCGCACTCGCCCATTGCCCGGAACTTTCGCCTGCGCGATGAAACGGAAACACAGCAGATGATAGGCGATGCACTGGATGGCTTTTGCGCAGTGGAACAGCTTGGTGCAGTGTATGAAGGTTGTGAACTTCAAGGGGTAGTCAACCGCTTGAATGATACAATCAGTGAGATGACCTATCTCAAGCGCACAAAAATTACGGCGGATGTCCGGCTTTTGGGCGTACTTGCGAATATGGGAACCGTACGGATTGGCTTTGTTTTGGAGGAACGCACCAAGTTTGGCTTCACCTGGCCAAGTATGCGCATGTCCAAAGCCGAACTGGCGATGCCGCGCGGCGATACTGAAAATTTGTTGGCCTATGCCAGCTGGGACGGCAACAACACCATCCAATGGAGCAGCTCGGACGAGGCCGTTGTCACGGTAGACGAGGAAGGGTATATCAAGAGCCACGCATTTGGGGAAGCCGTCATCACCGCGTCAACCGCGTTTCAAGGCAAGAATTATTCCACACAATGCACGGTAAGGGTGAAGAATGATGTGGAGAAGCTAACGGTTTCCAAGCGAAAGCTGGAATTAAAGCCGGGGGAAGCCGCAACACTGAGTGCCAAGGTCGGCCCGCGCAACGCGACCATTCAAACAGTCAGCTGGCACAGTGAAAATGAAGTGTTGGCCACGGTCAGTAAGGACGGCAGTGTACAGGCTCTTAAGGCCGGTACGGTTGTTATTTACGCGTTATCGGATGATGGGAAATTCCGCTCATCCTGTACTGTAATCATATCGGAATGAAAGGGGCACATCTTGCATGGCTGAGCAAAAATTTACCCAGCGTGTATTTGGCGCGGAAGAAAACTCCGCTGCAACGATAGACCGGGAGCAGCTCTCCCGTTTTCAACTGATTGCCTACCGTATGTTCCATACACCGGTTTTGCGCCCGAGAGAGATGGCAATCACCTCACTGCGTTTCTTTGCCAGTGCATTGAACGACGGCATCAACGGATACCGGACGATGTTTTTTGTCAATGTATTTAAGCTGGATATGTCCTATGTCGTGGCGATTATGACACTTATCGGCATTTATGATGTTATCAACAACCCGTTGATGGGTATTGCATATGACAGAACCAGAACCCGTTGGGGCAAGGCCAGGCCATACGCGCTGTTTACGCCGATTCCCTATTTTTTAACGACGGCCATACTTAATATGGGCGGACTGTTTATTGTAAACGACAATACCAGGGATCCGAGAAAAGCCATTTTTGTTTTTCTGGTATTGTTTTTACAGGAAACCTTTTCTACAATTTACAACATACCAACTGGGAATCTACCCTCTTTGATTACCCCGAATCCGCAGGATAGAATTCAGCTTGGCATCTTCTCAAACTATGTCGGTCAATTCGGCGGGCAGATTGTGTACGCAATTTTTATGCCGCTGCAGGATTTAAACCGTTGGGGCGTGACAAATGTTTCCATGCAGTCGCTGTTCGCGTTTTTCGGCATTCTTGTGTTTGTTTCCGGGACGGCATCCAGCGTAGCAATGGCATTGGGCGTTAAAGAACGCATATTACTGCAGCCCAAACCCGCGCCGGTGACGAAGAGCATTTTCTATATTCTAAAGAATAAATATAAACTGCGTAATTTTGTGGCCGGCATGGCCTGCAGCGTGCTTTCGGACGGAGGCTATAACTGGGATTTGGTTACACAGCTGGAAATCAGCGGCGGCGCTTTTATTACGCAGCTTGTGTATCTGCCCTGGACGTTATTGAACATTGCCAGCATCAGCTTTGTGCCGTTTTTTACCCGCATGTTTAAGGGGCGTTTCCGGAACGGTCTGTTGTTTTTCCGCGGTATTGATATGTTGCGCGCTTTTTTACAATACTTTGTCGGTGCCAGGCTAATGAAAAATCGCCTTTGGTTCAATGTTGCGCTGAGTTTTTTCCTGGGTGTCAACGGTGCGGATAATGCCCCTTCGGCAGTTATGGAGAGCGAGATAGATCGTGAGATAGCGGACTATACGGAATACATGACCGGCGAGCGGCCGGACGGCACAATTGGGCTGCTGACAGATTTGCTTTCCAAAGTGACGACTCCCTTGCGGGCGTTGATGACGATTAAAATGTTTAAGTGGACACAGTATGACGCGACACAACCGATGCTGCCGTTTCAACAGGGCAATTGGACGGTTTACAAAAAAGTGTATTTCCTCTATGTGCTATTTGGCATGCTGAGCAAAACGATTCAAACCATTCCGTATTTCTTCTATGATTTGGTTGGAGAGAAACGGGAGAGGATGTATCTGGAGCTGAACGAGCGCCGCGCCTTGATTGCGCAGGAAAAAGCGCAGGAGATGTCTGCCGAAATGGAAACACTGGTGGAAGCATTGGCAGAAAGTGAAAAGTCAACAAAAGAATAAATTGCATATGGGGAGAACAATGAGAGTATATTTACAGGATCGAACAAAACCACTACAGCTTTTTGATGATTTCAGTGTGTTGGAATCCCTGCCGGAAGTTGGGGAAACCCTTCATCTGCGCTGCTCCCGCCAAGAATATTTTGTGTTCCAGTTGCTGCTGGTCAGTGAAGCAGATAGCCAGACGCTGTGTGTCGCTTGCGATGACGGCGAGGCGGAAAAGCGCGTGACCTGCTTTAACACCGAGGGGAATGATAAATGGGGCAAGGCCTTCCGCAAGGATTTGACCGTTTCCAAGCGTGAAATTCAGCCGCTGTATTTCGGAGTGAATCCGGAGGGGTTGGCGCAGGATACGTTTCGCTGTTCTATCCGAGTCCTCGGGGAGAATACCCGGGAGATTCAGTTAACGCTGGAATTAACGGACGAAGCGGTTGAAAATCACGGATATAACGAGTTGTGGCGGCTTTCACGGCTGAACTGGCTGAACTCAAACGCCTTTCGGGACGAGAAGGCGGTGCCGCCCTATACGCCGGTACAGGCGGAAGGCTTCAACGTTTCCTTTTTGGCGCGGCATTTAGTTTTGGGGCAAAACGGCCTGCCGGAACAAATGGAGAGTTACTTAGACGAGGCGCTGCTGCTGCAAGACGAGCCACAGGCAAAATTATTTGCGTCGCCCATGCGATTTATATTGGAAGGGGAAACCATAACTTATGCACAGCCGCAATGGACAACATGCGGTGACAACGCGCTGCTGCAGCTGCAGGGGGAAGGTGACGCGGTTGATGTGGAAGTCCGTGCCAAGGTGCACTATGAGGGCTTCCTGGATTATCGCATTCATGTTAAGGCAAAGCGGGATTGCACACTGCCGCAAATTAGCCTGCAAACGGCGCTGACAAGCCAGGCGTCCGTCTACAACAACGGTTTCTCCAAGTATGGCGGTAAGTTTGGGGATATCCACTATCGCTGGAATGCAGAGCATCAGGACAGCGTCTTCATCGGTGGCGTAAACTGCGGTATGCGGGTGAAGCTCAAGGCGGAGCAGTATCAGCGTCCGCTGGTGAATATTTATTACAAGTCTATGCCGCGCTTAGTGCCGGAGGAAACCTGGGACAATCACGGCGCGGGCACGGTGGATATCGCCAGGCAGCAGGACGGCTGCGCACTGCTTTGCGCCTGCACGGGCGTCTATGCCATGCAGGCAGGGGAGGAACGTGTCTTTTCATTTGAGCTGCATCTGACGCCGTTTCACCCGATTGATTATAAAAAGCACTATGCGGTACGTTACCGCCACAACGGTGAAATGAAAAGCTGGGAGAAGGAGCTTGCGCTCGCCAAGAAAAACGGATTAACCCACATTACAATCCATCACGCAAATGACTTGAATCCCTTTATCAACTATCCCTTCATTGAAGTGGAGGAGATGAAAGCTTTCACAAAAGCCTGCCATGCGCAACACATAGCTGCCAAATTTTACTACACTTCCCGCGAGCACAGCAACCACATGGAAGAAATCTTTGCGTATAAGGCGCTTGGGGATGAAATCGTGCTGCGCAAATCGGGCCTGGGGCAGACCTGGGCGGTCGGCAAGAGCGAGTGGTTGCCCACATACTTCGGTGAAAATTATACCCCGGCCTGGCGCGTGGAATTCGAACGGGGTAAATATAAGGGCGAAGTGGATGAAGCCTTTATCGTTCACCCGGACAGTCGACTCGACAACTACTACATCGAGGGTCTCGACTGGCTGGTTAAGGAGATCGGCATCGACGGCATTTATATTGACGACACCGCGCTTGACCGCACAACCTTGGAGCGCGCGCGTAAGGTGTTGGATCAAAACGGCGGCCTGATTGACATGCACATGTGGAACCATGAGGAAGATCGTGCCGGCAACATTAGCTGCATGAATCTCTACACCGAAATTTTCCCCTTTCTGGATAGCATTTGGATTGGCGAGGGTTACCCCTACAACACGCTGTCTGAGGACTATATGATGACGGAAGTCAGCGGAATTCCTTACGGTTTGCTGGGCGAGATGCTGGAGGATGGCGGAAACCCCTGGTACGGCATGCTCTATGCCATGAATAACCGCTATGGCTGGCACAATGACAGGCATTCTATTGATATCTACGGTCTCTGGGACAGTTTTGGGATACAAGATGCGCAAATGCGCGGTTACTGGCATTCTAAAACGCCGGTAAAAGCGGACCATCCGCAGATTTTGGTGACCAGCTATATGAAGGACAAGAGCGTGTTGGTTGCGGTTTATAATACCTCCCAAGAAATGCTTCATACAACCCTGCAGCTAGAAGCCGAACATCTGGGCTTTGCCGTAAACGAAGCGTTTACCCCCCATATAAAGGGCTTGCAGAGGGAGAAAAAAGTAAGCCTGCAACAGCCGCTGCAAATAGCGGGAAAACAAGGTGTGCTGTTGATACTCAAAGGTTAATCAGATGCAAAGAAAACCGGTGTGCAATCTTTATACTATCATTGGTATTAGATTGCATACCGGTTTAACTGTTATACGGTAGATATCAACGCAGCGGCTCTATCAGCCGTGTTTGTGCGTTGAAGGCCATGAATTGCGCGTAATCACTGCGCGAATGCACGGTATACTGCTCCTTGGCGGTAATCATCCAAATAATCATGGGCATGGCGTTGGAGGCAAGGCCATAATCCACATGGGATAGCCCTTTGAAGAACCAGGTTTGTTCCGGATATTTCACAGTTGAGGCATCAATAATGCCGTCTGCGGAGAGGTGGGAGTGGCCATCGTCGTTTTTCTGAGTATACCCGCTCGGGAAAGTCTGGAATATCGGGGCACAGGTCGCCCCCAGGCTGGTGCTGTAAGTGTCTGCCAAGCCATCGTTGACGCGCGTGGCATTCTCGCCAAAGGGGATTGCCGTCATGCCATAGTGCGAGGTGATAAACAGGCGCATGCCGTCTGCCATGGCCTCGTCCAGAATACGGTCGGCCTGCGTTTGCACATCATAGTAATAGGCGTCTATCTTTTCAATTAGCTTTGCATGCTTTGTTTTGTCCAAGAGGTAATCCCGCGCATATTCATAGTCGTCCGGTGGAACCATGCTCCAAATTCCGGGCATCTGCGCAACGGCGGGCACCAGCAGTTCCGGATTCGTATAGGGCTTGAGTCGGCAAGATATATAGTTCAGCGCGGAGAATGCAACGTCCAAAACCCGAAATACCCGCAGGAAAAGCAGAAGAAAACGCAGCTGCAGTTGCAGCTCTGGGTTTCCGTTGAGCAACTCCACCAAATAGGGCGCAATCGTATCCGGATTTTGCGCCACGCGGCCGCTGTAAAGGTCACCGATTAACTCAACGCCATTGTGTGTGGAGGAGAGCAATACCAAATTTTCCACTGAGCCATGGCCGAATTGCTGCAAATAGGCGAGCACAAAAGCGCCGCCCTGGCTCACGCCAACCAGCGACACCTTATCATGGCCGGAGCGCTGTTTGACATTTTCAATAAAATCATGGAGCCTGCGCCCGTGCTCCATAACATCCAAACGCCAGTCGGAGACGAAATTGTAGACATGATCTGCGCCGATGCCTTCCGCAATCAAACCACGGTTAAAGCCATTGCCCACATTGTCCATCTCGCCGTTGTGGTATTCTGCATACGAGAGCGGAAAGCTACTGGAAATGACTTCATACTTCGAGTTTCCGTCTGCGTCACAGCTGAACTTGTCCACATAGGGCATCACCAGCTTGCTCACTTCCTGCCCCAAACACTTATAACGCTGCAAACCCAGTGTCAAGAGCAAGGTCGGCAGTGCTTCCTTGACATCGCTCATAATCTGGTCAGTGCCTGGGATTTCCATGATATCCTGCCCCTCGAAGGGTGTGCCCGGTGCGCCATAGAGCTTGATAGCGCTGACTCCGTTTACCATAATTACCGGAGTGGTCTCGCATTCCGCCTGCTCCGCCAGCGCTGTTGGAAACAAAACGCAGAGCAAAGACAATACCAAAAACAGAGATATGACGATTTTTAGCGGTTTCATC
This sequence comes from Oscillospiraceae bacterium, assembly GCA_031549535.1. Lineage (GTDB taxonomy): Bacteria > Bacillota > Clostridia > Oscillospirales > Acutalibacteraceae > JAVBPP01. The sequence continues at coordinate 9,938 of JAVBPP010000043.1, read as the reverse complement.
TAGAACGACTCCCTTCCTATTTTTACCATTTGTGTTAACCTGTCCTGCTGATTCAGTCTATCAAAAATTGAACAAGTTATCAACTGTATCTTAAAATTTTGTTAAATATGACGATGGATGCTTGCGTTTTTTTAAAACAGTGCACAAAACTAGTAGCGTTACCGCGGCAACCAGAAAAAAATCTAGTTGCTGCAGCTCGCTTCATCCTGCGTTTACTATGATACGTTACCCCAACGAAATCTTTCTAAACTTTTCTAAAAAAAGGCTTGCATTTTCTAAAGCGTTATGTTATAGTATCAGCAGTGAGTAACTTCCAAGTTAATATTTGGCAAACCTGCAGAAATGCAGGGACGCAAAGCCTGGAGTCTAAACCCGTTAGGGCATGACAGTCGGTTGCACAATCCTTTTGGATTTGTTAAAAAGCAACGCAGGCAACTGAGTTGCTTTTTTCATTTGGAACTTTGAAAAGAAAACATTTGGCAAACCCATGGAAATGTGGGGACGCAAAGCCTGGAGCCTAAACCCGAAAGGGCATGGCAGTCGGTTGCGCGAATCAAAGGATTCGGTAAGCAGCAAAGCAGGTGTTTGGTGTTCCCTTTTGCTTACACGAAATCTTTGAGGAGGTTTTCTTTATGAAACTAAAATGGCAGGCAGTAATCGTTTTTTTCAGTATTGTTTTTGTATGTGCGTTTTCTTTTGTTCTGGTCAACAGCATGACGCTCCAGTCCCAGGCGGCGGAGGAGCCGATGCATGTTTTTACCACAGATGCGGCGGTTGCCGCGCGTTTTTACGGCTTTTTCAGCGCAACGGTGCACAACCAGCAGCTCACCCCCGGCACACCCCTGTATAAGGAGCTGCGCTTAGAAAACACAAGCGCGGCGGATGAATACGCCGCAATCCGGCTGCGCTTTTATTACGGTGACCGTGAAACGCTCATGAGCAGCGAGGATGTGCTGCGCTTTTTGAACCTGGCGGATATCTCCTGGGGTAATGGCTGGGCGCTTGCCGGAGGTGCTTATCTGCAAACAAGCGAGCTGGTCACAAAGGCCGCAAACGAGCTGATTTTTGTCTGCAACGAGGCGGTGGACACGCAAAAAGTCAGTGCCCCTTTGTTCTCTGAAATCCGCATCAAGGCGACCGCGTCCGATGAGGACATCCTCTGGCTGCAGCATTTGAATCAAGCCAATCAAGGCATTTTCCTGCAGGCTGACGCCGCCGTTGTGAACGCGGCGGACTATCAAAACGCCCTGCATGCTTCCGAAATGCTCACCGCGATTTTAAACGGGCAAAAATAAGTGGAATTGTAAATCCCCTCTGCATACAAAAAAGTGTGCGGAGGGGCTTTTTTTATGGATGACAAGCGGCGTGATATCTGCTACTATATTGGTATTACTCCTGCACCAAACAGTAGTAAAAATTTTGCGGGTCAAAATCCCATACGGCCGAGCATTTCGACCCGCAAAATGAACTACTGTTACGTGCCGAAGTAATATCAAAAAGGGGAGGGGTAGTTTCATGGAAATGACCTTGCAGGAATATCGCAACCGCGTAAAAGGCTGCTGGATGGGCAAAAACATCGGGGGTACGCTTGGTGCGCCGTTCGAGTGCGCGCGCGGCGTGCTGGATTTGGATTTTTACACCCAGGATATGAGCCAGGGAGCTTGGCCGAATGATGATTTGGATTTGCAGCTCGCCTGGCTGTGCGCGGCGGAAAAGCATGGCAAGGCTGTGCATTCCGGCATATTGGCGGAATACTGGATTGATTTTATCGTTGCCAACTGGTCGGAATACGGCGGGGGCAAAAACAACCTGCGCATGGGGCTGTTGCCGCCGCTTTCGGGCAGTTATAACAATGTGAACCGCAACAGCTGCGGCGCGTTTATCCGCAGTGAGGTATGGGCCTGCCTCGCCCCCGGTCACCCGGAAATCGCGGTGCGCTACGCCTTTGAGGACGCGAGCGTGGATCATGCGGACGAAGGCGTCTACGGTGAGGTATTTTTCGCAGCAGTGCAAAGCGCGGCCTTTGCTGTGGCGGATCGGGATACGCTGATTGAAATTGGCTTGAGCTATATCCCGGCGGACTGCGGCATTGCCAAGGGGATTGCCGCTGTGCGGGAGGCCTATGCAGGCGGCCTCGACTGGAAACAGGCGCGCAAGGCGGTGCTGAACACGGTTCCGGGCATTTTTGGCATGTACCGCGGCTATTGCTACGGCGAGCCGGAGGAGGATGTTGCCGTGGGTGAGGCCGGGTATGATGCGCCGAGCAATGTGGCCATCACGGTGCTGGGCTGGCTTTACGGCGAGGGGGATTTCGGTAAGAGCCTGTGCATTGCGGCGGGTTGCTGCGAGGATGCGGACTGCACGGCAGCGACCCTGGGCGCCCTGCTCGGGATACTGCTGGGTTACGACGCCCTGCCGGAAAAGTGGCTCACCCCCATCGGCGAGGGCATTAAAACCGTTGCACTCAACACCGTGGAGGGGCTTGAAATCCCCGGCACAATCTCGGCGTTGACTGACCGTGTCGTGCGGCTGATGCCTGTTTTTATGGGGAATCACTGCGATATTCTACATGAGGGCGGCACGATGCTCCGGCTGAATGAGGGAGGCAGTCTTTATGATAACTGGAACTTGCAGAAGGGGCGGTTTACAGCCCCCACCTTTAAAAATCATTTGGAAAATCACAGCAACAGCCTGTATTGCAACAACAGCATCCTAAAAACAAAGCTTTGCTGCCTGGACGGCATCAACGTAACAAGCGATGTGCCGCTGCGCTTTACCTTTGAAGTGCTCAACCCGCTCTGGCGGCAGCAGTGGCTGCAGTTCCATTGGGATTTGCCGGAGGGCTGGGAGGTTTCCACAGGCGTGGATTTTGCCATGAACCTCGATAATTTTGACGGCGTGCGCCATATGTATTTCCACTTCACAATAACGCCGCATGAGGTGAGTAAGGCGGTCTACGACCTTTCCCTTGCGGTCAGCTCCGTTTCGCGCCCCTCGAAGCTTTTTGTGCCGCTCAAATTATTTAACGCACCCGAGCAGCTGCCCTATATGCGCGATGTATTAAAAAATCCGGTGGAGGTGCAGTGAAATGGAGTTACAGCAAAAGGGAATACAACAGCTGCGTTTTCCCTATCAGCTCATTGCCATTCTCTGCGGTGCCTTTTTAACCGGCTCGCTCTGGCGTATTCGCGGGGATTCAGGCTATGGCGCGATGTGGGGGATGTTTGTGGTTGCCTGCGGCCTTACCGCCTACATTTTTTTCCTTTTTCCAAACCGCCGGAAGCTAAGCTATACCATGTTTCCGGTTATAGTGTTGCTCACAGCCATTACGGTGGGCGGCTGGGGGACACTCAACACGCAGATGGGCGGCTACCTAACAAGCGCGGGCGTGGTTTCTGCACAAACTGTGTTCCACACAGTGCCGGTCAGCCCTTGGTCCGGCCTAATTATTATGCTTTGCCTGGGCTTTGGCTGGATGCCGCTGTTTGCCCTGCTCATCGGCTGTTCGTTCAGCGAAAAAAAGCATGGGCTAAAGCCGCTTGTTATTGCTGTGCTGCTGTTTCAAGCCGTGTTCTTTCTCAGTAAGGCCACCGTGGCACACCCCCTCTTCCAGTTCGTCGGCCAAGATGCAACCGCCCTGTTCCGCGAGGGGTTGGCGCAGGTGGGCATCACGGATTCGCCCTACCTTGTTTATCTCAAGCATTTTGACAGTGATGTGTTTGCCAAAACGATCCCCTTTGGGCGCAACTATTTCACCTCGGTGGAGCAGGTTTCCTCCGTTCTGGCCACCTGCAGTGTGCTTTTGTATCTGCGCTTTGGTATGAAGGATAAAAGAGCGGCACGGCTTGCCTTTGGGATTAATTGCATCGCCGCGGCCGCAATCACGCTTGCGGATGCCGCCCTGGTATGCGGCTCGGATCGCTCCATCATGAAAAGCGCCTTTTTGGTTAAGCTATTCGGGGAACACGGGGATTGGTCCGCCTGGGAGTTTGGCACTGGCTTTTTCATCGGTTTTGGTGTTATCACGCTGCTACTGAGCCTTTCGCCGAAAAAACTGGCGCAGAGCAATGACGTTAAGCCCATGATTCCAAGCCTGGGCGGCAGCATCGGCTTTGTCTACCATACTTTTTTCACGCTGTTTGCCGCGTTTGGCGTCACAACGCTTCGGCCGCTCATTGGGCGGATTTTCCTCAGCCAGGAGCACGGGGATTTCGGCGAATCCACAGCAATTACCTTGACCGTTCTTGCGGTGTTGCTGGGTCTTGCGTTCTTGGGTTTTCTCATCCATGCCATGCGCAAGAATATTCTCATCGGCGCATTGAGAGCGCCGAGCACCCTGCCGCCGTATCGCTTTTTTGGACTGTGCTTAATCGGCTATTATTTCGTCCACCAGTTGATTTACGGCTTTATCGGGCAGAATCACTATCTGAAGACGCCGCTGCCCTGGATGGCGCAGCTGATGATTTGCTCCGGCGCGGTGGTACTGCTTTGTTTACTGCTGCTTCGCAGAATGCAGAAAAAACCGGCATAAGGAGGGTGTGTATATGATTCGTCTGGCAGTGATTGGTCTGGGCAGCCGCGGCAGGGGTGCCTATCTCACCTACTTAAAAAAGTATAGGGACATCACCATAACCGCGCTTTGTGACATCAATCCGCTCACGCTGGAGGCTGTGCGGGAGCGCTACGCGCCGCAGGCACAGTGCTTTTCGGATGATGCCGCGTTCTTTGCGGCGGGCAAGCTGGCGGATTGGCTTATTATCGCAACGCCGGATAATGCGCATTTTATGCATGCGAAAGCGGCGTTGGAGCTGGGTTACCACCTGCTCTTGGAAAAGCCGGTTACCCCGGTGCCGGAGCAGCTCGAGGAGCTGGCGGCGCTGGCGGCGGAAAAGCAGCGCACCGTTATTGTCTGCCATGTGCTGCGCTATTCGCCGTTTTTTGGAAAGATTAAGGAAGTGTTGGACAGCGGCGTTTTGGGCGATATCATTTCCATCAACCATCAGGAAAACGTGGGCTATTGGCATTATGCCCACAGCTATGTGCGCGGCAACTGGCGCAACACCGAGGTAGCCGCCCCGTTCCTGTTGGCAAAATGCTGCCATGATTTTGATTTGCTGCGCTGGTACGCCGACAAACCCTGCCTGCGCGTTGCCTCCAACGGTTCGCTTTCCTATTTCCGGGAGGAACATGCGCCGCCCGGTGCGCCGGAGTATTGCCTGGACGGCTGCCCGGCAAAGGACTGCCCCTATCATGTGAACCGCTGGTATTTAAAACACATCAGCGCCTTGTTTTGGACACGCCCCATCATAACCGGTCTGCCGAAACCCAGCATTGCCCAAACGCGTGAAATCCTGCGGCGCGGGCAATACGGGCGCTGCGTGTTCCGCTGCGATAATAATGTGAACGATCATCAGAGTGTCGCCATGCTTTTTGCGGACGGTATGACTGTAAATTTCCAAGTCAACGCGCTCACACGCGGCTTTACGCGCAAAATTCAAATATTCGGCACAAAAGGGGAGCTGACCGGGCAGGATAGTCTCTATCGCCTGCGGCTGAAGGAATTCGGCAAGGGCGCGCGCACGGTTTGGATTAAGCCCGTCATTTCCGGCCATCTGGGCGCAGATTCCGGCATTTGCGATACCTTGCACCGCCTGATGAATGGGGAGCAGGTGAATGCCGCCTACCTCACAACGCTGGACGTCACGGTTCTCTCGCATAAAATGGTTTACGCCGCGCTGGAATCCGAGCGCACGGGGCAAAGTGTGCAAGTCAACATTTGAAGGAGCAATACAATGCGCATCGTAACAGCGGAGCAAATGAAGAGAGTGGAGCAGGCCGCCGCGCAGGAGGGCCTTGCCTTTGGCCGCATGATGGAAAATGCCGGCGCTGTCTGCGCCAATTGGGTGCTCGCGCATTTGATAAAACGCCCGGAAACGCCCGTTGCCGTGCTCTGTGGCAAGGGGAAAAACGGCGGGGACGGCTTTGTTATCGCCCGTAAGCTGCACCGCGCAGGCTGCCGCGTCACCGTGGTGCAAACGGCGGAGCAGGCGGCGGGGGACGAGGGAGAAATGCTTGCCAAACTGCTGGAATACCCCGTCCCCGTTGTGCGCAGCTTTTCGGATGTGTTTGACCCCAAGGCTCTGCTTGCCAAGCAGGAGATTTTGATAGATGCCCTGTTCGGCACCGGCTTTCGCGGCCAGCCGGATGCGCAGACGGCGCAGCTGATAACGGCCATGAATGCCGCCGCCGCGCCGATTGTGAGCGTTGACCTGCCCAGCGGCCTTTGCTGCGACAGTGGGGAGGCGCAGGGCTGCTTTGTGCACGCGGCCTACACCTTGGCCATCGCCGCGCAAAAGCCGGTGCATATTCTGCAGCCGGCCGCAGCTTTCTGCGGCGCAGTTGTAACCCTGCCCATCGGCCTCACAGATGCGCAGTTTCAGCGCTGTGGTGCGGATGGGCTGTTCAGCTATGAAATGCAGGAATTAAAGCGATTGTTACCGCCGCGCAGCCCGCTTGCACACAAGGGGGATTGCGGCCATGTTTTGAGCATCTGCGGCAGCCGCACGATGCAGGGGGCCGCCGTTTTGGCGGCGCGCAGCGCAACGGTATGCGGCGCAGGCATTGTGACAGCCGCCTTCCCGGAGAGCGCCTACCCTGCCATTGGTGCCAAACTTACCGAGCAACTGCTCACCCCTCTGCCCGGGAACAGGCAGGGCAGTTTGAGTGTGAAGGCGCTGCCGGCGCTGCTTGCCGCCGCCGAAAAGGCGGACGCCGTGCTTTTGGGCTGTGGCCTGGGTCTAAATTTGGACACGCGTGAAATTGTTTACACGCTTTTGGAGCAATGCAGAAAACCCCTCATTTTGGACGCGGATGGTATAAATGCCGTGGCGGCCGACATAAACATGTTAAAAAAGCTGAAGTCACCTCTAACGCTAACGCCGCACCCCGGTGAAATGGCTCGCCTCACGGGGGAAGCGCCGCAGAGCGACTACCGCGCACGCATCCAAACCGCCCGGCGCTTTGCGGAAGAATACGGTGTAACACTGGTGCTCAAGGGCACGAATACCGTTGTGGCAAGCGGGGGAAGCCAGGCGATTTACCTCAACCGCAGCGGCAACGCCGGCCTGGCTCAGGGCGGCGCGGGGGATATGCTCGCGGGGATGCTCGCGGCCATCAGCGCGCAGAGCGGGGGAGCGCTGACGCCCATGCAAACAGCCTGTTGTGCGGCATATTTGCATGGCGCGGCGGCGGACAAAGCGGCGCAGGACTACTCGCAGCGCGGGATGGAGGTCACGGATTGTATCCGCGCGCTGAAGCATATGTTGCGCAGCTTTGACAGTGCAGGGTGATTTCACGGCAAAAGGGGATGGCGCTTTGAAAAAACGGCTTGCAATCGTTGCAATCCTGCTGGCGATGCTTTGCCTTTGCGTAGGCGCATGTGCGCACGAAAAAGAGGAAGAGCCGCCGGAGGCTCCGCTGGCATTTGAAACGGATTTGCTGGTGAAAGCAAATGAATTGGAGCTGACCGCGCACTATAAGCAGCAGGCACTGGGCTTTGGCGAAATCAGCTTTTTGACCCCGGAAACGCTCAAGGATATCAAGTTGATTTTTGAGGGCGTACAGTGCAAAATTCAATATAAAAACCTGAGTTTGGGCACGGACCTCACCAAGCTGCCGGAATCCGCCTTTGGCACAGCCCTCATGGACGCGCTCGCGGCGCGCTTGGAGGGTGTCGAAATCACCAAAACGCTGCAGGAAGGGAAATGGCGCTTTGAGGGCAACGCCCAAGCCGGCGGCTTTCTGCTCGTTCAAGATGCCGAAAGCGGAAATTATGAATTTATGAGTATTCCGTCCATTGATCTTACAATTGAGTTTCAGAATTTTAAACGATTGGTAAATGACGCGTAGGTTGTCCCCAAAACGACTGCTGACGCATACAATGGTATTGTCCCGTTAAGGGCATGCCATTGTATTTTTTTGTGAATTTTATGCCCGGGATATGATTATTCTTTTCGTGCGGTGGCAAGAATATAAATGAGGCAAACAAAAAAGGAAGGATTTCCGGAAGGGAAGGAATGTAAAAGTATGACAATAAAACGCGGAGACATTTACTATGCGGATTTGAGTCCGGTTGTCGGCTCAGAGCAGGGGGGCGTGCGCCCGGTGCTGATTGTGCAAAACGATGTGGGCAACAAATTCAGCCCCACTGTGATTGCGGCGGCCATCACCAGCCAAAAAGAAAAGACAAGCCTGCCCACGCATATTCAGGTGGATGCCGTTGGCTGCGGCCTGGCGAAGGATTCCATTGTGCTGCTCGAGCAGGTGCGCACCATTGATAAACAGCGCCTGAAAGAGCGCATGGGCAACCTGAATTACCGGGATATGAATCGGGTCAATCAAGCGTTATCGGTCAGTTTGGGTATTTTAAACGCAACATAATCAGCATTCTATACAAAAAGGTTCGTAAAATCGCGGGCCTTTTTTCATGGAAAAAACGGAAAAGTGCTTACAATGCAGGAAAAATATGCTATACTATTAGCTGAATTTTAAAGGTAAAGGAGAAAATCACAATGCCTCAGATTGCAAAAATCAATGCGATTGAAGTTTTGGATTCCCGCGGCAACCCCACTTTAGAGGTTGAGGTCTACACCGAGTCCGGCGCATATGGCCGCGCCATGGTTCCCTCCGGCGCTTCCACCGGCGAGCACGAAGCGATTGAACTGCGCGACGGCGACAAGGCTCGTTACCTGGGCAAGGGTGTGCTCAAAGCGGTTGATAATGTAAACAGCGTTATTGCCCCCGCTCTCATCGGCAGCTATAGCGTCACAGAGCAGACAAAGATTGACCGCGCCATGATTGCGCTGGACGGCACAGAGAATAAGGGTAAGTTGGGCGCCAACGCCATCCTCGGCGTTTCCATGGCGGTTGCCCACGCCGCTGCAGATTATCACGGCCTGCCGCTGTATCAATATCTTGGCGGCTTCAACGCCAAGCAGCTTCCCACCCCGATGATGAACATCCTCAACGGCGGCTCCCATGCGGATAACTCCGTTGATTTCCAGGAATTTATGATTATGCCCGTCGGCGCGCCGAGCTTTAAAGAGGCGATTCGCATGGGTGCGGAAGTGTTCCATGCATTGAAGAAAGTGCTGCACGACAAGGGCGAGAACACCGCTGTTGGCGACGAGGGCGGTTTTGCGCCGAACCTCAAGTCCAACCGTGAGGCCGTTGAAGTGATTATGGAAGCCATTGCTAAGGCGGGCTACAAGCCCGGCGATGACGTTAAAATTGCAATGGATGTCGCTTCCTCCGAGTTCTATAACAAAGAGACCAAGAAATATGATCTCGCGGGCGAAGGCCGCAGCCTAACCGCAGAGGAAATGATTCAAATGTACGAATCCCTGTGCAACGACTTCCCGATTGTCTCCATTGAGGACGGCCTGGACGAGAACGATTGGGAGGGCTACAAGCTTCTCACAGCGAGATTGGGCGGCAAGGTTCAGCTCGTGGGCGACGATTTCTTTGTCACCAACACCAAGCGTCTTGCCCGCGGCATTGAGCAGGGCATGTGCAACTCCATCCTCATCAAGGTCAACCAAATCGGCAGCTTGACCGAGACCTTTGAAGCCATTGAAATGGCAAAGCGTGCGGGCTACACGGCAGTGGTTTCCCACCGCTCCGGCGAAACTGAAGATGTCACCATTGCCGACATCGCAGTCGCCACCAACGCAGGCCAAATCAAGACCGGCTCCATGAGCAGAACCGACCGTATTGCCAAATACAATCGCCTGCTCAAGATTGAATCCCAGCTGGGTGACCAAGCGGTTTACGGCGGCGTGCAGTCCTTTTACAACCTAAAGAAATAAGCAAAGCTATAAAAAATGCGCCCCGATGTTTGTTCATCGGGGCGTAATATTTATACCAATTACCTTTTAAAA
>JAVBPP010000019.1:0-19555 GCA_031549535.1 Oscillospiraceae bacterium | reverse complement strand
TTAGAAGCATTGATAAAAGCATTTGCGCCAATCCAAACATCATTTCCGATGGTAACGCCGCCTTTGTTTTTGCTATAAGGATTCTTCGTGTCAGAGAGAATTTTTTCGCTGTAAAGTTTTTTATTTTCATCGGTAAAAAGTCCTTGTAGCTGATCGCTCATAAAGGACATACTCATTTGATGATCGCCATAAATGGCCACTGAATTATTAATTGAGGTAAACTGACCTATGCTTTTAATATAACCAAATCCACAAGACCATAAAATCTTTTCGCCAAAATATGTCTGTCTGCCGATTTTCGTATTAAAGCAATCCCACTCAAAAGGCAGACAGCGCCCATAATCACTGAAAGAAAAACAATCATAAACATAGTTAAATACCCTGCTTTGCTCATCCATATGAAAATCTTTCAAGTCATCTTCATTTACTGCTATCACATAATGCTTTTTCGGATCTATATTATCAGTGGTACAAGTATTATAGGGCTTTAATGTGCGCAACAATAAACGTGTTGGATTTCCCCAAACCACTATATCCCGATTATTTAGACACCGTTCTAAAACCTGTTCAATTTTAGTTTTCATAGGAATACCTCTCAGCCTATATAAATAATAAAACGAATTTACTCTATATTATATCACATATAATTATTAGCTTATCCAATGGGGTTTTAGGGGCTCGGCTGCCCTAACAAGTGCCTTTGGCTATCCAAAGGCGATGCTTGCTGGTATAGTGCATTTCTTAACACCAAGTTTTGTATTTTTAAACAGTCGGGATTTACATTACCTGCCGAAAACAACAAATTACCGTCATTGCGAGCGCAGCGTGGCAATCCAGTCACAAAATCGAATCATACAAATCATTCCAATCAGGATTCAGGTTCTCAATCAATTCTATCTTTTTCTTTCGTGATCTGCCTTTTATTTGCTTCTCTCTTTCGATGGCAGAAGTTACTAATGGATGTACTTCATAATAACCCAATTTATCGACACTATATTTACTTGTAAATCCTTCTACATGTTTGTTTTTGTGTTCATATATACGTTTAACAATATTAGAGGTAACACCAGTATACAAAGTGCCGTTTTTCTTATTAAACAAAATATATACATAGCCCTGTTTATCCATTCTCGCACCTTCCTGGATTGCTTCGTCGCAAGCTCCTCGCAATGACGGGTATTTCTTTTATCTGCCTTTTGTTTTTCGGCGGGTTATTTCCCTTGAATTTTTTGAAAATCTATAAAATCACTATAACAAGCAATGAAATCTAACAACGGTTTCGTTAATGAAAAACCGCATGAAATCGAGGTTTTTGTGGTATAACACAGTGAGATATGAACCTTAGCGAGGAGCCACAAAACCGAGTGCTGAGAATATAAATTCTGTTCGATTGCTCCTATTATAGCAAAAACCTGCCGCAAAAGCAATTCACGGCTCGCTTGCGAGACGATAGCTTTATTCGACAGGTTTCGACAAATGGTGGGAGAGGGTGGATTCGAACCACCGAAGTCGTTGACGGCAGATTTACAGTCTGCTCCCTTTGGCCGCTCGGGAACTCTCCCATATGAAATTGGAGCTGGTGGACGGACTTGAACCCACGACCTGCTGATTACAAATCAGCTGCTCTACCAACTGAGCTACACCAGCATGGCACTAAGGTGAGATGCAGTTGGTAGAGCATCTCTACACAACTGAGCTACACCAGCATGGCACTAAGGTGAGATGCAGTTGGTAGAGCATCTCTACACAACTGAGCTACACCAGCGAGTATCGGCACCTTTATAAGGGACTTTTGATATTATACTGATTTGTCCGCAGTTTGTCAATCGTTTTTTTAGCGATTTTGTCCGTTGGTATAATTTATGGGGTATAGACATTATTGGGGACATAACACATCTATGAAAAATACGCTGTAGCCTGGCGGCGCTGTTCTTTCCCGTTGCCGCTTACGCTCTGGATGTCTCTATTCTCTTTCAAGCTCACAAACTGTGCGCCTTGCTTGCTTGCATAGTTGCTCTATGAGATAAGTTACGCGCATTATTTGAAAGACAAGAAATGCTCTCTGCAGCGATTGTATTACATTGCAGCAGAGAGCCTTCTTTTATTGCAGGCTATTGTATTGCCTCTATAAATACAATGGTTCCAGTATCGCCTGTTTGAATTATGGCTTTTTCTTTTTTTGTTTCAAAATATGTAACCAAATCACCCGACGAATTTATAGTTGGATCTGGTGTTTTATCAATATTGTAATCTCTCAAAAGGGGGACTCTAATATACGAATGATCTATTTGTTTCATAGACTGTCGGTTGCCAAAGGTGTAGGCTATTTTATTTAATTTTCCATTTTCAAATGAATAAACCTTATTAACGTTATAATATTTTTCTATAGTCATTTGCATATCAATTATGTATCTTAATGATGTTTTTCCTTCAGCGTCAAGATAATTATTATTTTCAATTGCCTTTACTTGCGCAACACTCATTCCCCATTGGATTCCTTGTTCATAAATAGAAAAAGTGTTTTCATCAATTTTTTCTTCTTCAGTCGTTGGTTCTCTAGTTATTGATTTTGTAGTATTTGTTGCTGCCCATTTTTCATAGCTTTTGATGGGCGTTTGAGCAAATGAACTGAGTAACAATAAGATACTTAATAACAAAGATATTGTACCCAACAATTTTCTTTTGTTATGTTTAATGGATTTAACAGACCATATAATACTGACAATAAAAACAACTATAGAACAAAGAATGGTAATGGTGGCTATGTTGCTAATAATTAAATACGCATCAATATTAAGGCTTTTTATTAGTAGTGTAGCGACACGCAAGAATAATCCAACAAACATTAGGATTATGGCTTTTAATCCGGTAATTTTCGTCGTTTTCTGCTTTTGAACATATACAACTTGCGGCTGTTGATTCATTAATGGCTGCAGTGGCTGATTGGTATTTGTTGCAGGGGAGCTACTAAGACTACATCCGCACTTCATACAGAAAGCGCTTATCTCCTGATTTTCACATCCACACGTTGGACAATAAGGCATTATATTTTACCCGCTTTCGTTTCGTTAATTTTGTTAACAAAGTAGCAAATCATGTAAATTCCAGAAACAATTAATAATAATCCTATACCATATGAAATGGACTTTGATACAGATTGCAATATTAACTCGACTTGTGCAAATTCTTTGGATACACCTGTATAAAAATCCGCACCATATTCGGTATAGTTTGTATAATTGCTGTCGTCCGCTAAACCAAGAATAAAGAAACCAAAAAGTATGGCAACAATGCCATTGACAAAACCAACTTTATTAATTTTTAAAGATTTTCTTTTCACAATAATTATTTCTTCTGGAATGCTTGGGTATGGTGTAGCACTGCTTGCCTGCGCACAAAGTAAAGTTTCGTAATTCAACCCGCACTTATCACAAAATATACTTTCCGCTTGCCTTTCTGCGCCGCATTTTGGACAATTACTCATTTCGCCACTCCTTAAAAAATATATAAAATTATTACAAATTACGTCCTTTATCAGTTTTTATGTACCTCTCTTCTGGTGGATATACCGGATTTTCCGTTGTCTTTCCAGCTTTTTCAATCAGTTTGTCGGACAATAGTTCATCAATTTCTTTCTCTGTAGCCTCTGTGTGTCTTAATAACCAACTTCTTGACACGGGAGCATTGGAAAACCCCATTAATAGGCTCCTTTTTCTATTCTTTTCCATAAGCAAAATTTCCTTTCTGAAATTATTTTTTTGCAGATTTAGGCAAATCATAACCATAGGTGTATTTTACACTTATAGTATTATTATGTCAAGTGTAATTACACTTTAAGTTACTTTATTCTGCCGCGCTGTTCTATTATCCTTAATAAAAAAGGCGTGAACTGCATTGACACTTGATTATGAATTGCTTGGAAAGCGGCTAGCCAAAGCGCGAAAACGCAAAAAGTTAACACAGGAAACCTTGGCGGAGCAAACAAATCTAGCCAATAATTATATTTCAAATATTGAAAATAGTCGGTCTATTCCTAGTCTTGAAACGTTGATGAAGTTATGCACCGCATTAGACGTAACACCTAATGAAATCTTGCTGGGCTCACAATCTGAATCATTGCATTATTTGCAAGATGAAATATTAGAAAATGTAAAAAGATGCTCTCCGAGAGAAAAAAGATTGTTAAATGGTTTTTTATTACTGCTATTTTCTGAAAGAGACAAAGAATAAAGCAGACAGGCAATGCGTCTGTCTGCTTTACAGTTTGTCACCATATAATTTTGGCGGCCGTGCTGCATGGTGCAGCAATAGGTTGCAAATCACTTGCCCCCAATCCGCAGCTGCTTCGCCCGCGTAAATTGCTCCCGGTAGTCGGGCGTTAGAAAATTCATTCTCGCTATTTCTCCAGCGCTTAATAGCAGCAAATTTCGCGGGAACAAATGCTTTCCTGTATGGGATTTGATCCCGCGAAATTTATTGCTGCTATTTGGTGCAGGAGGAATAAAAACCGTTTGCATTTTTGCCGTTGGAGGGGTATACTGAAAGCCAATTTAAATGCAAAGGATTTTGTATGAACGGTTTTCAAGAGATTTTCAGGCGGGTGCCGGAGCTCAGCCGTATTGTGCAGGCCGTGGAAAAAACCCGGCTCCCCATGGGAGTTACGGGTCTTTTGCCTGTGCATAAGGCGCATGTGATTTCCTCCCTGTGTGCCGAAACCGGGCGCTGCGCTTTGGCGCTCACGCCGGACGAGGCGCAGGCCGGCAGGCTGGTGCGCGACCTTGTCGGCTTTGGCTGCCGTGCGCTGCTTTACCCTGCGCGGGATTATGCCTTTCGCCCGGCGGAGCTGCAGTCACGCGAATATGAGCATTTGCGCCTTGGTGTGCTGGAGCAAATTGCCTCCGGCGGCGTGGATGTTGTGGTTGCCTCGGGCGAGGCGGCCTGTCAATTCACCATTCCGGCCGCACAGTTCCGCGCAGCCTGCTTCACCCTGCGGGCGGGGGAGGAGTATCCGCTGGAAACGCTGCTGCAAAGGCTGGTGGCCTGCGGCTATGTGCGCGCCTCTCAGGTGGACGGAGCGGGGCAATTCGCCCTGCGCGGCGGTGTGCTGGATTTGTTCCCTCCCGCGCTGCGGCAGCCGCTGCGTATGGAATTTTGGGGAGACACGATTGACAGCCTTTCCGCCTTTGATATCGAGACCCAGCGGCGCACAGATGCCGTGGAGTGCGTAAGTATTTCTCCGGCCACAGAGCTGCCTGTCAGCGCTCCGGAGGAGCTGGCGCAGGAAATTTTGACCTTTGCCGCAGGCTTGCGCGGAAAGAATGCTGCCCAGCTGAAAGCCTCCCTGCAGCAGGATGCGCAGCAGCTGCAGGACGGTGTGCGCCTTTCCTCCTGTGACCGCTATCTTCCTCTGCTATATAAACAACCGGAGACTTTGTTTGATTACATGCCGGATTCCCTGCTCTTTGTTTGCGAAAGCTTTCCTGTCAAAGAGACCTTTACTGCTGCGGAATCCCTTTTTGTGGAGAGTGTTAAGGGCTATTTTGAGGAGGGCGTTCTGTGCAAGGGGCTGGATTGCTTTGCCCTGCGCTACCCGGAGCTGCTGCGGCGTTACGAGGACGGCGGCGCAGTTTATTTGGATAATCTGCCGCGCGGCAGTTTTGATACGCCTGTGAAGGAGCTTGTGACCGTGGCGGCTAAGCAGTTGACGCCCTGGAACGGCTCGCTGCCCGTTTTGCTGGACGATATCGGGGCGCTTGCCAAACGCAAGGAGCAGAGCTGCGTGATTTTGGCGGGCACAAAAAAAGCCGCGTATGCGCTGTGCGACGATTTGGAGGCGGAAGGGCTGAACAGCCTGTATCTGCAGGCTCTGCCCGCAAATTTCCCGCGCGGCACGGTGTGCGTGATGGAGGGCAGCCTTTCGGCGGGCTTTTCTTACCCCGAGGCGGATTTTTTGCTCTATACCTATGCCCTGCGCCAGGTTGCGGCGAAAAAGACGCACAAGGGCTATAAGGCGAAAGACGCGTTTCACAGCCTGGATGAGCTGCACAAGGGAGACTATGTGGTGCACAGCGCCCATGGCATCGGCCTGTTTGACGGCATAGTCAACCTGGAGGCGGGCGGAACCCAGAAGGACTATATTAAAATTAAATACGATAAAAGCGATGTGCTCTATGTCCCCGTGACGCAGCTGGATCAGGTTTCTAAATACATCGGCGGGCAGGGTAGCGCGGAACGGCCGCTGAAGCTCAATAAGCTGGGCGGCAGCGAGTGGCAAAAAACCAGCGCCCGCGTGCGCGGCGCGGTGAAGGAAATGGCGAAGGAATTGATTGCGCTGTATTCCAAGCGCCTGCAGCTGCCGGGTTTTGCCTTTTCGCCGGATATGGATATGCAGCATGACTTTGAGCGCCGCTTTGAGTTTGAGGAGACTGGCGACCAGCTGCGTTGCATAGACGAAACCAAGGCGGATATGGAAAAGCCCTACCCCATGGATCGCCTGCTGTGCGGCGATGTCGGTTTCGGCAAAACGGAGGTTGCCCTGCGCGCCGCGTTTAAATGCATCGCGGACGGCAAGCAATGCGCCATTTTGGTGCCCACAACGATTCTGGCTTTGCAGCACTTTCAAACAGTGCGCAAGCGCTTTGAGGGCTTTCCGATTGAAACGGGCATGCTCTCGCGCTTCTGTGATAAAAAGGAGATGGAGCGCACCCTGCAGGGGCTGCGCCGCGGCAGCGTGGATTTGGTCGTCGGCACCCACCGCTTGATATCCAAGGATATTCAATTCCGCGACCTGGGTTTGATTGTCGTGGATGAGGAGCAGCGCTTCGGTGTTGCACAAAAGGAACGGCTCAAGGAGATGTTCCCCGCCGTGGATGTGCTTACGCTCACCGCAACGCCCATCCCGCGCACACTGAATATGGCGATGTCGGGCATTCGTGATATGTCCGTCTTGGAGGAGGCGCCGCAGGACCGTTCGCCCGTGCAGACCTTTGTTTTGGAGCATAATCTGCACGTTATCGCTCAGGCTATCCGCGCGGAGTTGCGGCGCGGCGGGCAGGTGTATTACCTGCACAACCGTGTGGAAACCATCCAGCGCACCGCCGCCAAGCTCAAGGAGGAGCTGCCGGATGCGCGCATCGGCATCGGCCACGGCAAAATGAACGAGGATGAGCTCAGCGACATCTGGCGCAGGCTGCTGGAGGGCGAAATTGATATTTTGGTTTGCACCACCATCATTGAGGCCGGCATTGATGTGCCCAATGTAAACACCCTCGTCATTGAGGACGCCGACCACTTCGGCCTTTCTCAGCTGCACCAAATCCGCGGGCGTGTCGGCCGCTCCGCACGCCGGGCGAACGCCTATTTCACCTTTACGCGCGGCAAACAGCTTACGGAGATTGCAACCCAGCGCCTGAGCGCCATCCGCGAATTTACGGAATTCGGTTCCGGCTTTAAAATCGCCATGCGTGATTTGGAGCTGCGCGGCGCAGGGAATATTTTAGGCGCACAGCAACACGGCCACATGGAGGCCGTGGGCTATGAAATGTATTTAAAAATGCTGGAGCAGGCCGTGCGGGAAGAAAAGGGAGAGCCCTTCCGTCTGCCCGAAAAAGCCTGCACCATCGACCTGCCCATTGACGCGCACATTCCGGATGGCTACATCGAGAGCGTTCCCCAGCGCCTTTCCATCTACCGCCGCATTGCGGACATTGAAAATCAGGATGACGCCGCCGATGTGCTGGATGAGCTGATTGACCGCTTCGGCGATGTGCCCGAGAGTGTGCAGGGTTTAATCACCGTTGCGCTCCTGCGCGGCAGGGCGGCGGGGCATGATGTGTATGAAATTGTCAAGCAGGCGGACCGCCTGATTTTGCGCATTCACAACCTGGATATGACCAAAATTTCCGCTTTAGCAGCCCGGCTGCACGGCCGTGTCACCGTCAGCGCGGCGGGCAAACCGCACATCGCACTCAAGCTTGCGCGCGGAGAAAAACAGCTGGAACTGCTGGAGCAGGCGTTTTCGATTATGGACGGAGCGGCTGCAGCAATGTGACAAGGTATTCGTAGTTGTCACAGCCAGCGTGCCCATCGCCGGAAAAACGAATGCCGGTATTGCTGTAGAAATCGGGGTGTCCACTCACAGAGTTGAGCAGGGTTTCGATTGTTTCTGTTTGCAATAATGTTCCGCTCAACAAATCCCATACCCGCCATAGGATTCATAACCGGAAATGCAATACACAAAGTTGCTTTCATCTATGCTTGCAAAATGGGAGTAACGAACCAATCCTTCGCCATCCTCGCTATTCCCCTGGAAAAGCTTTTTTACTTCCCCGGTTGTTTCATTTTTATAAAAGAGACTGCAATTTTCCTCAAACACCGTATAGCGTCCGCCCGGCAACTCGTGCCGCAACGGTATTTTCTCCGAAACGGAGACCTGCCCCTTTCGGTCAATGCGTACTGTTTGTTGTATCGGACTGGGAAACCCATCCTGGAACTCCAATTCCGTAACCCCATTGGAATCTATAACGGAATCGGGTAACGTTCCCTCCCACTGAAGCGCAATTTGGTAAATCAACTTTTTTGCCTTCATATCCAATAAAAACGCGATGCGTCCCTGTTCATCATATTTCAAACCGAAAAGCAGGCTGCCATCCAGCATATAACCCTTGTAAGCGGACGCAATTCCAAATGTTTCACGCATATTTATGCCGACAACGTTTTTAGAAAGCTTTATTTCCGGGTAGTGCACCTGGCTCGCAAAACGGGGATCCTGCTTGAGATAGGCCAGAACATCCTTCAGCTTGTCAAGGCGCTCCTCCCCAAACAGCCAGCCGGATAAGGTTTGCATCGAATTCCTTTCCACTGCAATAATCTGCACTGTTTCTTCATATTACTTCGGCACTTAACAGTAGTTAATTTTACGGGACAAAATGCTTGAATGTATGGGATTTTGGCCTGTAAAATTTTACTACTGTTTGGTGCAGGAGTAATAGCTTCCGTCTGAGTTTTTCTTGCAGTCCAGCGTGTTATCTGAGCGAAAGACAACAGAAAAGTTGAGCGCATTGACCTCGCTGCCGTTTGTGAATACGGCGCTGTTAGAAAATCCATTTAGGTAGTTGGGCGTTGCATCAAAAACGTCCCCATATTTCTGATACACAGCCTCAGTTGCCCAGATACCAGTGCTTTCAAAATCTCCCTCGTGGGTTAGATTTGCGTCTATAATACTTAGGCGTTGCTCATGCGCCTGATCTATTGTCGTTTGCGCCTCGCTACTTTCTGGCTTCGTCGTCAAATCCCCGCCCTGTTTTTCACAACCGGTAAAGCCAATGGACAGAATCAAGCAAAGCCCAAGCGCGCTTCCTTTAAAAAAATTTTTCATATAGCAAGCCATCCTTTTGCAATTTCATATATTTGCCTCAATTGCATTATACACAGCTGTCTTATAATAATCCACAACAAAACAGTTACAATACGGATACAATTGGTTACAATCAAAACGCCGTGGTGACCGGGACGGTCACCACGGCGCGATGCGCCCCATGAATTCCGCTGCTACGTCTGGATTTAGGATGTAGGGGACGACGCCCACGTCGTCCCGATGCCGGTTCCCTGTGGCAGATGGCATTCAGAGGAAACGACGGTGCGTCTAGGAAGCCGCACCCTACGGCGATATGCCCCGCAAATTCCGCCGATGCCGTTCGGGCGGCCAATCCCGGCCTCCCTCGCCGAGGGAGCTGTCCCCGCAGGGGCACAGGGAGTCGGCGGGTTGGTTCGCCGGTTACCCCAGCGCGGCAAAAATGTAGGGGACGACGCCCGGCGTTCCGATATCGCTTCCCTGCGGCAAACGGTTTCCAGAGGGAACGACGGTGCGTCTAGGAAGCCGCACCCTACGCATTGTCCCCCGCAATGTCCATTTCACAATCGCCTAATTTGGAATCGCTTGGGAGCGCAGCCAGCTTTCACAGCGGGCTGGCCATTCACAAACGTCCTTCACACCCTTTGCCAGCCCGAGCCCGTGCCTGCCGTCCGGGAAAATATGTGTTTCATAAGGGATTTGGTTTTCCTCCAAAGCCTGTGCAAATAAAAGCGTGTTTTGCACAGGGACACCGGCATCATTTTCGGTGTGCCAGAGGAAGGCGGGCGGCGTTGCGGGCGTCACCTGCTTTTCGCAGGAGAGGAGGTCTGCCTGCGCCTGCGCCGGATTTGCGCCCAGCAAATTCACCTTGGAAAGCGCATGGGTGTAAACCCCCATTGTGATAACGGGGTAGCACAGCACCATCCAATCGGGGCGGCTGCTCTCCCGCTCCACCGCATCCTTGGCGGCGGAATCCCCGGCGTCAAACAGCGTGCCAAGGCAGGCGGCCAAATGCCCGCCGGCGGAAAAGCCGATTACCCCCAGCCGCTGCGGGTCAATCCGGTAGCGCGGCGCGTGGCAGCGAATGTGGCGCATGGCACGCTTGGCGTCCCAAAGGCTGATGGGGTAGGGGTAGGGCGCACAGCGATAATCCAAAACAAAGGCCGAGATGCCCATGGAGTTCAGCCACTGCGCAATGTCCCGCCCCTCATGCTCCTTCGCGCGGGAGAGGTAGGCGCCGCCGGGGCAGATGAGCATTGCCGGATGCCGCTCCCCGTCCTCGAGCACATATGCGTCCATGCTCGGCTGCAGGTCATACGCATCTGCGAGCTGCTTTTTCAGCAACAGCTTCGGCGTACCCACGCCGGTTTGTTTGATGTTTTCCAGGCTTTGCCGCACGGTTGTTTTTTGATCCGTCTCCCCCCGGGGTGCTTCCGTTTCCCACAGGGGGATGGCTTTTATGCTTGGCTCGTGCATGTATCCGCATCCTTTCGTAATTCCCCCAGCTGTGCAAATACCTGCGCAACATTTTTCTCAATTCTGCCTTGCGGGTTGGGGGAGACGTTCAGCAAAAAGGTGACACCGCTCGCGTTCATGGGGCGCAGCTTTTCCTCCACAGCCCATTTGGCGGTTTTCAACGCGGCCGTGGGGTGCGATTCTTTCCAGAACCAGGTTTTGGTGAGGATATTCCCCGCCGCGCCATAGCCGTCAAAGTCTTTGGGAACAGACTGCCCGGCGGCGTTTTCAAAAAAGATGACATCCGTATGTTCATAGCTGCATTCGCAGGCGTGGTTCATAATCAGGATATCGGGCTGCAGGGCATGAATATGTGCCGCAATCTCCGCATAATCCAGCTGCGAAAAGCGCGGCCCGCCCCAATCTGAATGCCAGCCGTCAATCACGAGATAGGGGATTTCGCCGTATTGCGTGAGCAGCTCCGTCAATTGCGTCAGTATCAGCTGCTTTTGCTCCGGGCTAACGCCCAGCTCCGTAATATTGTGGTGTAAATCCAGCATAGAATAATACAGCCCCGGCAGCAGGCCGTTAGCGCGCATGGTATCCACATAGCCGCGCACCAAATCGCCGCAGAAGGGCGCGTGTTTCACGCTGTGCGGCGTGGCCTCGCTCGGCCAGAGCGCAAAGCCCTCGTGGTGCTTGGCGGTCAAAACGCAAAAGCCGCAGCCCGCGGATTTTGCTACCTGCGCCCATTGATTAAAATCCGGCTCACACACCGTAAAATCCCCGGGGGGAAAGTCCCGGTAGGCGCTGTCCCGGTTATCCACAATGCCAAGCGACCAATCGTCCCGCTCGTTGTTTGCGAACTGGTAGGTTGCGCTGTTAAAATGAATGAACATGCCCAGCTTTTGTGCCCGAAATTGCTCCAGATTTTGCGTTTGCCTTTCGTTCCACTGCGGTTTGTGTAAATCCGGCCGCATGATGCCCGCCCCTTCCAAGGTATATTGTAACCGCTTCAACAGCATTCTGCCGATGGTTACGCCACGCTTTGCCATGGTCTGTCTCCTTTGAAATCATCAGTAATCCGGGTGCGGCTTCCCCTGGCGGTATGCCTCCATAATGCCGCGGAAAATTTCGCCGTTTGAGGGCGGCGTCCAGGTGATGCAGTTTGCGCCCGCCTCCACGGTGGCCTGGATGCTCTCCGGCGTGGGGCCTCCGGTGGCAATGATGGGGATATCCGGGTAACGCTCCCGAATCTGCCGCACAACGGCAGGGGTGCTCCCTGCGGCTGAAATGTTGAGGATATCCGTCCCCGCTTCCAGCCGCGCTTCGATATCCTCTTGATCCGAAAGCACGGTGACGACCACGGGGATATCAATTGTTTTCTTGAGCTGGCGAATGACCTCGTTTTTCGTCGGCGCATTGACAACCACGCCGAGTGCCCCCTGAAACTCCGCGTGCAAAGCCAGGTTCACTACGCGGATGCCCTGCGTCAAGCCGCCGCCAACGCCCACAAGCACGGGCACATTGGCCACCTTCATCACCGCCTCCGTAATCACAGGCTGCGGCGTAAAGGGGTAAACGGCAATCACCGCGTCCGCGTTGCAGTTGCAGATAATGCAGGCATCTGTTGAAAACAAAACGGATTTCATGCGCCGCCCCCGGATTTTAATGCCGGAGCAGCCGTAGATGGGCTCGGGCACCTTGAGCATAAAGTCGCGCAGAGAGCCTTTTAATTCCGGTGCATTCCTTTCTTTCATGTTACATCTCTCCTTTTCTCTTTTCTCTATCATACCTTTTTTTGGCGTTAATAACAATTCTTATGACACAAATTTAAAAGTCTATTGCCAGTTTGTTCAAAATTGAATATAATAATACCAATATCTTTATAGAATAGATGGGGGAGTTCGTTTATGCCATTTCAACCAATCAATCCGCGGGAGCTGAGCAAAAGTGTGTTTGAGCTGATTTCTGACAACTGGGCGCTGCTGAGCGCCGGGGACGAAAGCGGCTATAACACCATGACGGTCAGCTGGGGCGCGCTGGGGGAGCTTTGGGGCAAGGACGCCGCCTTCGCCTTTGTGCGTCCGCAGCGCTACACACACGAATTTTTAGAGCGCAGTGCATGTTTTACGCTCAGCTTTTTTGACAAGGCGCAGCAGGATATTCTGCGCTTTTGCGGCGCAAAGAGCGGGCGCGATGTGGATAAGGCGCAGCAGACCGGCCTTGTGCCCGTTTTTCAGGATGGCAGTGTTTTCTTTGAGCAGGCGCGGGAGGTGCTGGTCTGCCGTAAAATAGCCGTGCAACAGCTTGACCCGGCCGGCTTTTTGGACGAAAGCATTGCCGGGAACTACCCGGGCGCAGACTATCACAGCGTGTTTATCGGTGAAATCACTAAGGCCTACTTGAAGAAATAAGAAAATTCTGTACCCTTTGACAAAGATGAAAAAAATACACATTTTTTTCAAAAATCGCTTGCATTTCCGGAAAGCCGGTGCTATAATCCTATTACACTTTCACGCGGAACGCAAACGCGACAAGCTGCGTGAGAATCGGTGCTTATGACGATGAGGTTCCACCCGTTCCCATCCCGAACACGGTAGTTAAGCTTATCAGTGCCGACAATACTCGGTGGGTGACCGCCCGGGAAGATAGGACAGTGCCGATACCCAAAAGAAACCAGCAGCCCAATAGGGCAGCTGGTTTTTTGGTTTTTGATGCCAAGCGTTCATCTATTCGAGTGACGCAAAATACGCACGGTTATAGGCAACGGCGGCGGAATCCGGCTTGTAGCGCGCGGCCTGCTCGTTGTAGTGCCGCGCCTTTTCCCTGTCACCCTGCGCGTCAAAGAGCACGCACAGCTCCAGGTTGGGGATATAGCCCCAATAATCCTGCAAAATAAAGCCCGCAAAGGGCGGGGGCTCAAGGCCGGCCGCAAACAGGAACCAATCCACCGCCTGCTTGGTGTCGCCCTGTGATTTGTAGTAATAGCCCAGCTCACAGCAGATTTCGGCGCGGGGCGTGCCGTAAGAAAAGCTGCGCAGCAGGGGGGAGAGCCGCTGGTTTTCCGCGCCCAGCTCACGCAGGCAGACCGCCGCGTCAAAACAGGCGGCAATGTTGTCCTCCGCCCAGCCCTCGTCACTGGCAAGGAACTTTAAAAACTGCTCCGCAGCCTCCGCCCAGCGCCCGTGGTCCTTCAGCTCCCTCGCGTAATAGTAGCGCTGGCGCGGGGTAAACGGAGCCCCCGCTCGCAACAGCTCCTCATAAATGCGCAAATTTCGCTCCGGGTCGCCCCCTGCGGCGGATTTGCTGTGGGTGACGGCAATGTCGGAATAAAAAATATTGCCCTGCAACGGAATGCATTCATGCACTGCGTCAATCCAGCGGTAGCCGCGCGCGGTTTTCGTCAGCCGCTCGCGCGTTGTGGTGGAAAGGGGCGTGCCGTCCGCGTTCAGATGTGTGTGATACAGCATCGTCACCATATCCACAGTGGGCGAAAGCGTTGCCTTCAGCTGTTTCAGCTTCTCCAACTGCTCCGGCTCAAGGATGTCGTCCGCGTCCAGCCAGAGCTGATAGTCCATCGTCGCCTGAGAATAGGCGTAGTTACGCGCCTTGGAAAAATCGTTGCTCCATAAGTAGCTGAAGACCTTTTGGGTATAGCGCCGCGCGATGGCGACTGTGTTATCCGTGGAGCCGGTATCGGCAATGATGATTTCATCCACCGCGTCCTTCACGCTGTCCAGGCAGCGCGCGAGCACGGCTTCTTCGTTTTTGACAATCATACAAAGGCTGATGGTTACCATGCGTTGTCAACTCCCTTTGCCCCAGCGTATGCGCGGGAGCGGCGCGGAGTTCACTTATATAGTCAATTAATCCGAAAACCAACTCGTCTTTGCGGTTTATTTCCCGTTCTGCGGCGTTAAATCTGCTCGGAATACTGCATAAAAAGGATTTGACAAGGATTTCCCCGGATTGTATACTTATTCTATTACACCTACACCCAACAGTAGTTATAACTACTGTTGGGTGCCGGAGTAATATTAAAAAAACTGGGGGCATGTGAGCATGAGCAAGGGCAAATACAGCAAAGAGGACATCATTCGCATCGTGGAGCAGGAGGATGTGCGGTTCATCCATCTGCAATTTACGGACATCCTCGGCACGCTGAAAAACGTGGCGCTCACGCGCAGCCAGCTGGCGAAGGCGCTGGATAATAAATGCATGTTCGACGGCTCCTCTATTGAGGGCTTTGTGCGCATTGAGGAATCGGACATGTTCCTATATCCGGATTTGGACTCCTTCGTGATTTTTCCCTGGATGCAGCATCAAGGGCACAAGGTCGCCCGCCTGATTTGTGACGTGTATTGCGACGACGGCCACCCCTTTGAGGGCGACCCCCGCTATGTGCTCAAACGCGCGGTTGCGGAGGCGGAGCGCATGGGTTACGCCTTTAATGTTGGCCCGGAATGTGAGTTTTTCCTGTTTAACACGGATGAAAACGGGCGCCCGACCATGACCACCTACGACGAGGGCGGTTATTTTGAGCTGGGCCCTGTGGACAGGGGCGAAACCTGCCGGCGCGATATCTGCCTTGCGCTGGAGGAAATGGGCTTTGAAATTGAGGCGGCGCACCACGAGGACGCCGTTGCCCAGCACGAAATTGACTTTAAGTATGACGAGGTTCTGCGCACGGCGGATAATGTAATGACCTTTAAATATGTGGTGAAGTCCATTGCCCAGCAGCATGGGCTGCACGCCACCTTTATGCCCAAGCCCCTGGCCGACATGGCGGGCTCCGGCATGCATACAAACATGTCCCTCTTCCGCGGGAAGAAAAATGCCTTTTACGACGAAAAAGACCCCATCGCCTTGAGCGAAGAGGCCTATCAGTTTATCGCGGGCATCCTTGCCCGCATCAAGGAAATGACACTGGTGACCAATCCGCTGGTGAACTCTTACAAGCGCCTGGTGCCGGGCTATGAAGCCCCTGTTTATATTGCCTGGTCGGCAAAAAACCGCAGTCCGCTCATCCGCGTCCCAACGGCGCGCGGCACGGGCACCCGCATTGAGCTGCGCTGCCCCGACCCGGCCTGCAACCCCTACCTGGAAATGGCAAGCTGCCTGATGGCGGGGTTGGACGGCATCCGCAACGCCCTGCTCCCCCCGCTGGCCACAGATTCCAATGTTTACGACATGACGAAATCCCAGCGCAAACAGGGCGGCATCGAAACCCTGCCCCGCTCGCTGGAGGAGGCCATCGGCTTTTTCCAGAACAGCGAATTCATGCGGGAGGTGCTCGGCAGCCACGTGTTTGAAAAATACCTCACCGCCAAGCGCGAGGAATGGAAGTCCTTCCGCACCAGCATTTCCCGCTGGGAAATTGAGCGGTATTTCGGCTCGTATTAATCCGATTACTTCGACCCATCCCGGTTAGGGGATGACGGTGATGCGAAGTTCGCCCTCGTATTGCAGTTGTTTGTTGCCGTCCGGGTACATGCCCGCCTGCTGAAACGAACGGAATTGCCGCAGCTGCGGATTCATCGGCAAACAGATAACGCGCGCCTCTATATCGTGCCGCGGGATAACATACAGGGTGTTTCCCTCCCGGATGAGCTGCAATTCCGGGGAGAGATAGGGGAAAACGTCTCTGCCTTGAAACACAAGCGCGGGGTAACGGTAGAAATTATTCCTGCACCAAACAGTAGTAAAAATTTTGCGGGCTAAAATCCCTTAAATCCAAGCATTTCAGCCCGCAAAATTAACTACTGTTAAGTGCCGGAGTAATAATTTGAATTTTTTCACCGCGAAACTCCCGCAGCTCCTGCGCGTGATACCGCACGCGAAAGCGGGGCATCTGCGGAAGATCGGGAAAGACCACGGAGTCCCCCTCCATCTGCTGCGCAAACAACACAAGCTCTGAGCCCTGTGCAAGGTTCGCGGCATCCAGTACGGTGCGATGCTCCACCGCCGGTGTCGTATCCTGCGCCGGCATCGTGTTCTCATTTGCGTCGTGAAAAAGCAGCCGCGGAATAAGCATCAAAACCAAGGCGGTAATCAGTGCGCGGGTTAACCCCTTCTTCCAGGAATGGCTTTCCTCCGCCGGGGTGCGGCAGGCAATGAAATAAGCCATATAGCAGAGCAGGAAGCACAGCGGAACGCTCTTGAGAAAGAAGAGCGGCACAGAGTCTTCCCGGAACAGGAAGGTATACATCGGGGAAAGCAGGGGTATTTCCTGTGTCAGAAAGTATTCTTCGGCGATGATGGCGTAAGCCAAAACAGAAGCAAGTGCCAAAAGTGTTATCAGCGGGCATTTGCGCAGCAGCGCAAGCAGAAGGCTGGCTGCGCAGCAAAAAAGCCAGGCGTAAACAAGGCTGACGGCTACACCGCATAGAAACGCGTTCACGCCCATGGCATGCACAAAATGCAGCTGCGGATACCGCCGTACAGCTGCGCTAAGCACACCGTATTGCAGCAAAATGGCGCTGGCATACAACAGGGTGCACAGCAAAAGCAGGGCGCACAGCTGTATTTGCCCGGCCAGAAAGCGGCTGCCTCTGGTTTGGGGAAACGCAGACAGGCGTTCCCTCCTCGTGTGATATAAGACAGCATGCATGCAGAACAGGGAGACCAGCAGCAGGATAGCCGTGCCCTGGAAATCATCAAAAAAATGAACGGGCTGTAACGGGTCGCCAAGCAAATGAGAAATACCCGTAATGGATAAAATAATGGTGCCGGCGCTTACCGCAAAACAACACAGCAGGAGAAGCAGGAAACGCCGCCGCCCGTGGTAGGGCAGCCGCGCCAACAACCACGCATTGTTCCATTCTATTTTGTTCGGAAACATCATATCGCTACCTCTCACACCAATCTCCATTTATTTGCCATAACGCATCCAAATCCCCACTCCGGCTGTCGCCTGTGAGATAGATGCACAGTTCCTCGGCGCCAATGGCGGTCAATTGCAGGCCGGCCTGTTGCGCGGCGGCTTGTGCGGCGGCATCCGGAATCTCCAGAATCACGGCGAAATCCTCCATTTCGCCGTTTTTGCGGTGAATCACGTTGCGCCCCTCACAAAACATGTTCAGCTGTGCCCGCGTTCCGGCGGCGCGGTAGGCGCTGCGGCGCAGGTCCTCCATGCTTTGGTGCAATATAAGGCTTCCGTTATGCAGCAAAACAAGCTCTGTCAAAATCGGCTCCAACTCCGCAAGCAGGTGGCTGGAGATGAAGAACAGGCGCGGATGCTCCGCATAATCCCGCAGCAAAATTTCATACACTTCCTTGCGCACCGCAATATCCATGCCCAGCATCGGTTCATCCAGCATGGTCAAAGGCGCCCGGCAGGAGAGCGCGCAGATAAAGTGAAACAGGGCGGCCGTCCCCTGAGAAAGGTCGCTGCATTTCCTCTTGGCATCCAGCCCAAAATGGGCGATCAGTTTTTCGGCAAAGAGACTGTCAAAATTTGGAAAGAGCCTTGCATACTGCACAAGCACCCCCTTCAGGGTGCAAGAACTGATATAGCGCAGGTTAGGGTGGCTGTAAATCAAACGATACAGCACGCAGAGGTTATCCATAGGCGTTTCGCCGAACAGGCGCACCTCGCCCTGCGTGGGCTGTATCTGCCCGGCGCACAGCCGCATCAGCGTTGTTTTACCGCTGCCGTTGCGCCCAATCAGGCCGACAATGCCGTTTTCCTCCAAACAAAAGCTAAGCTGCCGGAGCGCGGCGCTTTTTGTGTAGCGCTTGCCAAGCTCCAAGCATTGGATGATAGGCTGCGTCATACTTCTGCCTCCCCGTCCTTAAAAATGGCGGCGACAAGCTGCTCGCGGCTGAGGCCCAGCATGTCTGCCTCCCGCTTTAAGCGGGCGGCAAGCTCGCGAAAGGAGCTCTCCCGCTTCTCGCGCAGCAGCCGCTCCCTTGCGCCCGGCGCAACGGTCATTGAAAGGCCGCGCTGTTTCACGAGAATGCCGGTTTGCACCAGTTGGTTGATGCCTTTTGCCGCGGTGGCGGGGTTGATGCCCAACTCCCGCGCAAGGGTCAGCTGGGAATAGACCGCCGCACCCTCCGCCAGTGAGCCTGCGGCAATGTCGTTTTCAATCGCCTGCGCAACCTGCAGATAAATCGGAACAATGCTTTGAAAGTCAATGCGCATGCGTCTTTTTCCTCCCGCCCGCAATACTACATTACTTATGTAATGTAGTCTAACCCTCTTTTTCTTTTTTGTCAATAGGCAATTGGGGGAATTTCGGACGGCGGCGGAATTTGCGGGGCGTAGGACGCACTGCCGTTCCCTCTGGAAGCCGTTTGCCGCAGGAAACCGGCATCGGGACGACGTGGGCGCGCTACAGCGGA
Organism: Oscillospiraceae bacterium; assembly: GCA_031549535.1. GTDB lineage: Bacteria > Bacillota > Clostridia > Oscillospirales > Acutalibacteraceae > JAVBPP01. The sequence continues at coordinate 399 of JAVBPP010000019.1, read as the reverse complement.
CATTGCGGGGTGCAATGCGTAGGGTGCGCACACCGGGCGCACCGCCGTTCCCGGTGAATGCCGTTTGCCGCAGGAAACCGGCATCGGGACGGCGGGGGCGTCGGCGCGCCACATCTACGGCGAGCCAACCCGGAGACTCCCTGCGTCCCTGCGGGGACACCTCCCTCGGCGAGGGAGGCCAGGATTGGCTGGCCGAACGGCGTCGGCGGAAATTATGGGGCATATCGCGTAGGGTGCGGCTTCCTAGACGCACCGTCGTTTCCGGTGGAAGCCGTTTGCCACAGGAAACCGGCCTCAGCACAGGCCCCCCGAATGACTTATGCCGGCTTCATCCGCGTTTTACTACTGTTTGGTGCAGGAGGAATATCTCGCTGAAACTGAAACTCCCAAAAGGCGTCC
>JAVBPP010000097.1:0-4089 GCA_031549535.1 Oscillospiraceae bacterium | reverse complement strand
AAACCGCTTCGTCTGGTTTATAGGGTTCTGAAAACCGGGGCTGTCCGGTTTATAGGGTACAGTTTAAAAGCGTCATAAAAAATCAAGGAAAAGCTTTGCTGTATGGCTTTTTTGCAGATTTTTTATCTACGCTTTCTTTGGTTTAATATAGTCAAACCAAAAAACCACTTGGTTGCAAAAAGGGAGGCTTTATGCCGCGTAAATTGTTTTGTGAAATCAGCCCGCTTACTTACAAACTATCTGTTCAAAAGGAAGTTTTGCGACGTCGTATCCACAACAAAATATCTGCGGAAATATTTGCAAACGAGCTTTCTGCGGAAGCATTGCCTATTCTGGTCTATAAGCATGAATCACTGATACGCCGCAAGCTTGGCAACACAGATTTATCCCTGCAGGATAACAAAGCCGCTAACCTCGCCCTCGCAGCGCCCAAGGTCAACGGCATACTAATTCATCCCGGAGAAACCTTTTCCTTTTGGTTTCTGGTGGGTTCATGCTCAAAGCGAAAGGGATACCGGGAAGGGTTGACTATCGTTTCTCACGCCCCGTCCCAAGGAATCGGCGGTGGCATGTGCCAGTTTACAAATCTGTTGCATTGGCTCAGCCTGCATAGCCCGCTCACCATCACCGAGCACCACCATCATGACAGCATCGACTTGTTTCCGGACTTCGGACGACAGGTTCCGTTTGGTTGCGGAACTTCTATTCTGTATAATTACCTGGATTACAGGCTGAAAAATAATACAGACCAAAGCTTCCAATTTCTGGTGCATACCAGCGCAACACACTTGTGCGGCGAGTTAAGATGTTCGCAGGCGTTGGAGCAATCCTACCACATTGAGGAAACGGACAGCTATTTCTTCTCATTGGGCGAGAACTACTACAGGCATAACAAAATATATAGAGTCACAGTAGACAAACGAACTGGCAAGCGATTACAACGCAGCTTAATTCAGGAAAACAACGCGAGAGTCATGTACGACCACGCCTTACTTGACCCAAGTAAAATACGAGAAGGAACGAGAACATCAGATTTTATTCAGTAGGTATTACTCCGGCTAAGCAGTCAAGGCGCAAAAAACATATGCTACTTAGCGTGATATACTCTGACCTCCCGGAAAAAGCGTTTGCGCAGTGACATATATAAGACGATATCGAACAACGCAACCGCACTATACATCGCAAAGACACGGAGCATAATCAAGCCGCTGTAGCTGGTAAACGCGAGAAAGTCATTTACCAGGTTCAGCCCGAGCAGGCCACCCAACAACAGGGGGGCAAAAAACAGGATTGCCAGATGATTCTGCAGATAGCTGCGGCATTCCGCATTCGTCATCCCCACTCGTTTCAGCAAATTCACTTGTTGCATTTCTTCATCGGCGTCGCTGATAATCTTGTAATACAACACAATGCATGAGGAAATCAGGAATAGAATGCCAAGAAAGGACAGGGAGAACAACAAAAAGCTGTTGGCACGGAAGGCAATTTCCATTTTATAGGCCTTCGAGATGGGGCGCAGGTGAGAGATGAGGTCCTTGTTGAGCATATCCAGCTCTTCCGTTTTCCACAAAGTAGGGATATCCTCCTGTTTGACCAGCCCCGCATCGATATTCCGTTGCCGCAGCGTACCTTCGATGGCGTTGAAAATTTTCGCCTCGTCACCCTGCTTGAGATTCAACAAATATACCACGTTTTTTTGCTGCGCCGCGATGCTGTCAAACACGCTGTCATCAATGACACTGCCCATCGCTCCGGCAAATTCCAGATTGCCATAGGAGTTAATGAAGGGCGCGAACATGCTTTTTGTGTTGGCATCCTCATACTGGAGCACGGTACAATTTTGCAGACTCCCTAAAAACTCTGTTTTGCGGGTTCCCTGCTCGCGAAAGGCGTCTGCGCGTTTGAGGCCATCGCCATAGTCCTCCACTGTAAGCCAGGTATGAAAGCCCGAAAACTGCTCCGGCAGCCCTGCCTGGTTATATACAATGACTAGCTCGTTTTCTGCAATTTGCAGGTTTTGCTTCATCAGCCTGTTATACTCCGATTCCTGAAGCACATACCCATTCGTCCTGTAATTGACAAAGAGCATGTCTTTGTTCGGAAACTCCCGGTAGGTCTGCGAATCCAGATAGCGCAGGCTCTGCAGTTGCTCGATTTCGCCCCCATTCTCCCGTACCAGCCGCTCAATTTCCTGCCGCGTGGTTTGGTTATACGCACCGCGCTGGTCTATCATAATATCAAACGGCAGATAATCCTGGATGCTCATATCGGTGTAGCTGTAAAAGGACATCCCTATGCCGATGAACAGCACCGCAAACGAGATGAGCAGGGTTACGGTAAATAGGGAGATGCGGTATGCGCGGAATTTGTGGGATAGGCCCGAAAGCAACAGCAGGTTTCTGTGATAAACAGCCGGCATTTTTTTTAGCAGAAAGCCAATGCCCGTGATTGCGGAACCCATAATAAAAAATAGCGAGAGCAAAATGCCCGTAACGGCAGCGGCCGGAATGAGAATGGGGTACTTACGCACATAATCCGTAACCAAATCGTCACCGGTCACCATTGCGTTAAACAGCCACAGCGACGCGGCGAAAACCAGGCAGGAAACAATGCCTGCAATGGGATGCTGACGAATGGCGCTTTTGTTGTATTCGCTTTTCATGATATCCATGATGGTCATTCGCCGGATGTACACATGGATAAAAATAATATTGCAAAGAAATATGAGGAAGAATACGCCGACACTCAGCAGGAAGGTCTTATAGCTGATGAAATAAATTTCACTGCTGATTGCCAGCACCTTAGCCAACGCCAGATAAAACAGCCTGCTAAACAGAAGCCCCGCCGCGACACCCACGCCGGAGGAGGCGAGAAAAATCAAAAAATATTCCTGTATCACCATGCGCGACAGGTCGCTTGCTGTCATGCCCAGCGTAAGATAGACACCAAACTCCCTGCCGCGCGACTTGATAAAGTAAATACCCGTATAGGTTAAAAACATAACGCTAAAAATCAAGATGGCGCAGGCCGCCATAACAATCAGGGACTGCGAGGACTGAATGGCCGGGTCTTTGTTTAAAATATCGTTAAACAGCAGGCTGCCATACATAAACAAGACCGCCACAACAAAGCTGTTGACAAAGAAAAAAGAGGCAAATCGCTTTGCATTGTATTTTAAGTTAGCCAACGTTATGTCCCGAAACGTCACTTTTCATCGCCTCCCACTACGCTGAGCGTTTCCAATATGGTGTCAAAAAACGCCTTACGCTCACCGGCGCGGTTGATTTGCAGTTCTACCTTCCCGTCCTTAATAAACACAATGCGCTTGCAATACGACGCCGCAAAGGCGTCATGCGTTACCATGAGAATGGTGGCGTTTCTCCTTTCGTTCATCTCGCTGAGCATTTCCATAATATTAGCTGACGATTTCGAATCCAAATTCCCGGTCGGTTCATCCGCAAAGCAGACAGCCGGATTGACAACCAGCGCCCTTGCCGCAGCCACACGCTGCTTCTGTCCGCCGGACACATGGTAGGGATACTTCCCCGCCAAATCCGCAATTCCAAAAAAGCCCATGATTTCTGTTACCCGCTGCTCTATCTCCTGCGGCTTTATTTTATCTAAAATCAATGGCAGCGCAATATTTTCCCGAACGGTCAAACTATCCAACAAGCTGAAATCTTGAAAAACGTAGCCTATTTTGTTTCTGCGAAACAGGGCGAGCGCATCCTTTTTCATTTTTGTGATATCCTTTTGATCTACAACAACCTCCCCGCTGCTTGCCCCGTCAATCCCGGACAGCACGTTCAACAAGGTGGTTTTTCCGCTGCCGGATGGTCCCATAATACCGATAAACTCCCCCTCATTGACAGCTAAACTGATGCCGTCGAGCGCGGTCACCTCTCCCGAACCTTTGAAGGAACGATATATTTTTGTAACATGTTGCGCTGATATAATTTCTTTCATGGGAACAGCCCCTCCTGTGTGTACTTGCATCTCATGGATGTATTATACCAATATCCAAAGAAAGCGTAGATAAAAAATCTGCGAAAAATCCATACAGAAAAGCTTTTTCTTGATTTTTTATGA
>JAVBPP010000011.1:0-15394 GCA_031549535.1 Oscillospiraceae bacterium | reverse complement strand
ATTTTGAGAGAGATTGACCGTTGGAGAGTGTGTTTGAGTAGACATGTAGTAGTGTTAGGTGGTTTTAGTGGGCAGAGAGCGACAGATAGAAGATTGAAGTTATTACGAGAAGCAGGATACATAGAGCGAAAGCGTGTATTATACGGAGTACCGGGGTTATATAGCGTAAGTTACAGAGGTAAGATTTTAGCAGGGCTTACAGTTAGGCAAGAGAGTTTTCGTATAGAACAGATTACACATGATATAGCAGTTTTAGAAACAGCAATATACTTTCACTTAAAAGAAGAAATACCATTCACAGATATGCAGACTGAAAAAGAGTTACATCAACAAGACGGCTTTGGGCAAAGAAAACATAGACCAGATTTTGTATTTATCAAGAATAATGAGCGCTATTGCGTGGAAGTCGAATTATCCCAAAAAGCCAAAGCCCGGCTAGAAGAAAACATTAAGAACAATTTTCAAGAATACGATTACCAAAAATGGATTGTCCCAAATACAAAAGTAAAAATTCGGAAAATTCTTACTGATAGTAGCACAATATATCCCAATATAGAAATTCTTAATTTAGAAGAAATACAAAACTTCGTTAGAGGGGGTTAAGTTGTGGAAAAAGATGAGCCGAAACAACCACCTCAAAGAGATTGTCCGCCAGATGTAACATGTATTGGCACAACTACAGGCAAGCGTGCAGTAACGACTGAGGACAACGCCAAACATATTTTTGTGTGCGGTACAACCGGTTCAGGAAAAACGGTTGTGCTTTCCAATTACATTAAATCTGGAATTGATAAAAATTATCCTATGTTGATTGTAGACGGTAAGGGAGATGTGAACGAAGGGTCAATTCTGGATATCATTAAAAAGCTTAATCCCCCAGACGGAACAGAAGGACACAGGAAAGTCTATGTTATCAACATGACCGCCCCTGCCAGATCTGACCGATACAACCCCTTTGCAAATGCTTCACCCACCATATGCAAGGATATGTTAATTAATATGACAGAATGGAGTGAAGAGCACTACAAGCTAAACACAGAACGCTATTTACAAAAGCTAATTGCAATGCTCTGCAATGCCAACATTGAACTTTCTTTTCAAAACATCATAGCGCATATGCCGGTAACCCAATTTCAAGCATTGAGCGCAGAGCTGTTTAAGAATAAAGCCATCAGTAAAGAAGAACACCTACAAAACATTGATATATCCAACGCCTGCGGAAAAATAGCGGAAAGTTCGCTTGCTCGTTTTGCAACCATAGCAGAAAGTGACATGAGCCACATATTTTTGAATGATGGAATTGACATTTACACTGCCCTACAGGAAAGGTCAATTATTGTATTTATTCTGAATCCATTAATATATCCGGAGCTATCCCCACTCATGGGGCGACTGATAACCATAGACAGTAAGAAAGCTATTAGCAAACTATTCAATAGCAACAAAGGAAGAACCTTTTTCATTCTGGATGAAATCAATGTATATGCGTCCACTACCTTAGTTGACCTTGTAAATAAATCCAGAAGTGCAAATGTAACTTGCATTTTAGCAACGCAAAGCCTTGCTGATTTGGACTTTTCTTGTGGAGAAGCATTTAAAGAACAGGTTATTGAAAACTGTAATAACTATATTGTGTTAAGACAAAACAGTTCTGTCAATTCTGAACGGTGGGCGAACATATTAGGCACAAAGTCTACAATGGAAGTTACCTATCAGCTAAAGCAAAACGGCTCAAACACCATAGAAACAGGCTTTGGCTCTGCAAGGCGTGTAAGGGAGTATATTTACCATCCAGACGACATCAAAGCCTTGCGACAAGGCAATGGCTTTTTCTTATCCCGAGACACAGGAACACATTGTAAGGTGAGTATACAAAAACCGTTTTAATGGAGTGATAGCATATATGAATGAAACAATGAAACAACCAGAACAGAATGAGCCAGAAGATGAAGTAATCAAAGGCATGGAACAGTTTATTGATAAAAACCCATTGTATTTTATTTGTTCCATACTCTACTATATATTGGCCTCTTTTCTGTTAGGCGGACGTTGGTACAGTTTTGTAATTGCGCTTTTATTCTATGTAATTTCAATGGGAGTTGTATTTTCGCCCCTTGGCGAAAAGATATTACGCTTACTGGAGCATGTGCGCAGACTGGAAACAAAGCGGGAAAAAGAATACTTGATACCCATATTTAATGAAGTGTATGAACAAGCAATACAGAAAAACCCAGAATTAGAAAAAATAGAAATTTGTGTTATTGATACTATGACAGTAAATGCCCTTGCACTTGGAAAGCACACAGTTGCAGTAACTAAAGGTGCAATGAATACCTTTTCAGAGGATGAACTAAAAAGCTTGATAGCTCATGAATTTGGGCATATTGTAAATTTGGACACTATCGCAAAGCTTTATACAATGGTTGGAAATGGTATCTTTATGTTTCTGATTCTTGGAACCAGAGCTTGTATGTTTGTAATGGATTTCATTCATGCAGTAATGGACAAAAGCGGAATCGGGCGATTTGTAATGCTTCTTACACGGCTTATATTGGATGCAATTGTATTCATATTTTCCTTCTTAATGCAAGCCGTGCTTGCCATTAACAGCCGTTCCAGTGAATACCGCGCCGACAGATACGCCCATCAGCTTGGATATGGTGAAGAGCTTGTGGAAGCCTTATATTTGCTTGAAAAAATGCAGTTAGGAGATAACAGCACTATCATTCAGAAAATGACCGCCAGCCATCCGAGAATTACAGCACGAATTGAAAAACTGGAAACTCTAATAGACAAAGCATAAGCGTTTTTGTGTTTTAATTTAGAAGATAAATATGGTTAGGACTTCCCTTCGTTTGTGAAGTGTAATCCAACTACAAGAGCATGTCAAGGATGAAGTGAACGCTTCGCGCCCTTGACATGCTCCTGTGGTTGGATTGTGTGCTATACACGAAGGGTAAGCCTAGCTATAACCGCTTTGGCGGTTGCGTGCTACATGATTTGTTTGAAGGGAGAAATTGCAATGAATTGGACATAGCTATTGCGAAAAATAGGGACATGCTTTATAATATTATTAATAGATAGACGGGTTTGTTGTTGATACTGGCATTTTATGATGCTAGCCTCCTAGACGCACCGCCGCTCCATTTGAAAACCCTCTGCCACAGGGAACCGGCATCGGAACGACGTGGGCGTCGTCCCCTGCGGGATGTGCCCGGATGTTTTGCGTACACCGCGTAGGGTGCGCACACCCGGGCGCACCGTCGTTCTACAATGTTGCAGGCAATCCTTTCGCCGTCCGCCGTTGCGTACGTTTCGCAATCGCAATCGTCTAAAACAAACATATAACGGAGGAAGCCATTATGCAGAAAATAGCCCCCTGCATCTGGTACGATAACAATGCACTGGAGGCCGCGGAGTTCTATGTTTCCGTGTTTGAAAACAGTCGCATCAGCTATGTAACGCACATTTTGGAGAACGATGTTTTTCCCAGCGAGCTGCCTGCCGGAACGCCACTGACAGTGCGTTTTACGCTCTGTGGGCAGGAACTTATGGCGCTGAACGGCGGCCCTGTGTTCCGCCCGACGCCTGCAGTGTCCTTTTTTGTGGATTGCGAAAGTGAGGAGCAACTGGACACGCTGTGGGCAAAGCTTTCAGAGGGGGGCTTTGTGATGATGGAGCTCGCGGAGTATCCGTTCAGCAAGCGCTTCGGCTGGCTGGCGGACAAGTTCGGCGTTTCGTGGCAAATCAGCTTTTCGGGCAAAAAGCAGGCGATTACGCCCTATCTGATGTTTACCGAACAGGTTTGCGGCAAAGCGGAGGAGGCGATGCAGTTCTATTCCGACCTCTTTGCGCACAGTGAGATTGGGGACATCACACGCTACGGTAAGGATATGGATGGGTTGGAGGGGAGCGTTATGTTCGCGAGTTTTACGCTTGCGGGTGAACCCTTCCACGCGGCGGATAGCTCCTATGCGCATGGATTCACATTCAATGAGGCGCTTTCCTTTCTTGTCTACTGCGAGAATCAAGCGGAGATTGACTTTTTTTGGGAACGCCTAAGCGACGGTGGTGAGGAGCAGCCCTGCGGATGGCTGAAGGATCGTTATGGCGTTTCATGGCAGATTGTCCCCAAGAACATGGAGCAGCTGGGCGATTCCGCAACGCCGGAGAAAGCAGGGCGCGTCAATGCGGCGCTGATGACCATGACAAAAATTGATCTGCAGGTCTTGCAGGATGCAAGCAATCGCTGCAACAAGAATGTCGCACCCAAGAAATAAAAACAAAAAAAGTCGCAGGACGAAAGCCCGTACAAAGAGGCATTTCATCCTGCGCATGTTGTAATACCAATCCCAATTAGAAACACCTTTATTTTCCTCGGAAAAGCTTTCCTGTATGTGCTTTTTCGAGGGAAATAATATAGGTTTTCTTATTTGGGATTGGTATTATCCCAATTACTGGTGAATCGTATCATGAGGCAGCTTCCACGCCGCGCCTCATGTCAGCGAAACCAGCTGAATATTGTTTCGAAAATCCCCAGCAGCCATTGCCAAAAGTTGAATTCCACCTTGATGGTGATGCTGGCCTGACCATAAGGGGTTGTGGCGGTAATCACCGTCGTGCCGGTCTTTTTGGCCAGTACATTGCCGCTGTTGTCCACCGTTGCAACGCTTTCATTGTTGCTTGCGTAGGCGGTCGCATCGGTCGCGCTGACTTTGCCGGTGCCGCGCGGGTACAGAACAGTAAAGTTTTTGCTGATTACAATTTCGGGTGACGGCGCCGCAACAACGGTGACGGCGCCCAATTTGTTTGTGCCCAGCGTGGCGTTGAAGATGCCGCCCTCATTGGCGAATTGAATGCTGGATTTTGCCTTGGCGGCAGCATCCCCCTTGCTTGCCGAAATTTGAAGAGAGACCTCGTAGTCGCCGAGCGCCAGCGCAGCGGGCAGCGGCAGCGTAAACGCGTAGTCGTATGTGGTGCAGCTCTTTAGGTCGGCGGCGTTTAGATTCACATTGTAGCTCTGGACAATGGAACCGTTCTGCGCAAGATGCACCTGCGCCGTGGGGTTATGCAGGATATTGGCAAAGCCGGTGTTTTCAATTTTGCCGCGCAGCTCTAAATTGCCGCCGGCGTGCGGTTCAGAGGAGAGCAGGCTTTCGCGCAGAACAAGCCGATAGCCCAGATGTGCGCGGATGAAGTCATAACAGGTTTTACCGTAGAACGCAGAATTATCGGGGAACCAGGGCTTTTCATAGGCGCTGGAATAGTTAAATTGATCATAACCAAAACGCGTGTTGATGTTGCTGCCCCAGCCCTGCCCAAGTTTGTAGGTATCGCTGTGCAAAAAATTGATATGTGTCCGATACATTTCGGGGAGGGCGTTCTCCGGCTGGCAGGCATTGTTGGGGAAGAGGGAGGCCTCCGTGTAAGCGCTGCCGTATTCACCGCCATAGGAGGCGTGCTCCGTCTGCGTATAGAGGAACTGAATTTCCTCGGCGCGGTTTTGCCAGGTGCCCAAGTCGCTGTCAGAATTCATGTAGCCGTCGTTGAACATGCTCAGCCGATAGGCCTTGGTGCCCTTCTGTGTGACGACGTTTTTCAGCTCCGCCCTTGTGACGCCCAGATAGTTTGCGATGTAGCTGGGCGTGCGCACCATGAGAATCATGGTTTCGGGCGTGTTGTCGAGATAGGCGTCAATGATGCGGTTGGCATATTCGCTGCCGGTATAGATGGAGCTGTGCATTTCGCCAAACACGCCGACGATGCCGCACTCAAAGCCCAAAACAATATCGTCGAAGCGGCTGACCACCTCGCAGAGCTGCCGGATATGGGTCAGAATCATCTCAAAATTGGCAGGCTCACAGCCCGCGACGCCGTCCCAGTCATACACAAAACGCAGCAGCGCGGAGCCGCCGTTTTGCCGCAGGGTGACAAGGCCCTGCTCCAGCGCAGCGAGCGCGGCGGCGCTAATCGGCTTATCCACGCCACCTACCTTGGATGCAGCGGCAGGACTGTTGCCGGCCGAAAAACGGTTGAGGTTGACATAATACCAAGCAAACCCGCTGGTGACATGGATAGTTGTGCTGCCGGTTTCCGTCAGAGTAAAGGCACCGTCTCCCGCATAGCCGTTGTTGACGAAACCCATGCAGGGGTTTTTCAGCTCCCGCGTGGATTCCGTGTAAACAAGGCCGGAATCCCGCAAGGTGCTTTCCGCAAAGCCCAGAATCGGCACGCAGAGAAGAACCAGAGTGAGCGCGAGGATAGCTGTCAGCAACTTTTTCATGAGTAAGCCTCCAATCATTCTGTTGTGTCACCATCTTACCGAAAATACTGGGTAAATGCAAGCTTTTTAGCGAGCTATTACTCCTGCATCAAATGGTAGCCCGGGTTTTGCGGGATAAAAATCTCATACAGCAAATAATATACAGATTACACATAATGTGCTATTATAAGCTCGTACTCGTATAAGGGCAGCTCTAAAAACTCGGAACGCGACGAAGCAGCGAATCTTTTTCCACCTATCTTCGTCTAAAATGCTCGAAATCCGAAAGGATTTCTGCGCTTTTATCCTCGATACGCGAAAAAATCTCTCGCTGCTTCATCCGCGCCGAGTTATTAGAGATGCCCATAAGGGTATAGAAAGCAAGAGGAATTCCCCATGAACACAAAACGATACGAATACAAAGCAGTCATTCAAGCGGCCGAAGGAAAAGGCGGTGCGTTTGTGCCCTTCCCCTATGATATCCGCGCGGAATTCGGCAAGGGGCGCGTGAAGGTTCACGCCACCTTTGACGGCGAGCCATACGACGGCAGTGTGGTCAACATGGGCGTTACAAATGCGGATGGCAGCATCTGCTACATCATCGGCATTCTCAAGGACATCCGCGCAAAAATCGGCAAGCAGCCGGGCGATAGCGTTACCGTCACAATCCAAGAAAGAGCATAATCAGCATACAATAAGGAGTCAACAAATGCAGAATCAAAACTTCACCCACTGGAAACGCAACGCAGCGCTGTTCATTGCGGGGCAATTTGTTTCGATGTTCGGTTCCATGCTTGTATCCCACGCCATCACCTGGCACATCACCATTCGGGAGCAGTCCGGCAGCTTAATTGCCCTGTTCACCTGCGCCTCCATGTTGCCGCTGGTATTTGTTTCCCCGCTTGCAGGCGTCTGGGCGGATCGTTACAACCGCAAGCTTTTGGTAAATCTTTCCGACGGCATGATTGCGTTGATTACGCTGATTGTTGCCATTTTCTTTCAGATGGGTGTGCAGAGCGTCTGGTTCCTGCTCGCGGCAGTGACCGCGCGCAGTATCGGTCAGGGTATCCAGCAACCCGCCGTCGGCGCGCTCATTCCGCAGATTGTGCCGGAGGAGCATCTCACGCGCTTCAACGGCATCCAGAGCGCGTCGCAGTCGCTGACCATGTTCGCCGCGCCCATGGCGGCAGGTGCGCTGCTCACATTCGTGCCGATTGAAACTATTTTCTATATCGATGTTGTCACCGCCGCGATTGGTATCGCCGTGGTGCTGTTCTGCGTGAAAGTGACGCACGTTTCAACCGCGCAGGAGCGCGGCTCCGGCGCAAAGGCCTATTACCACGAAATGATGGAGGGAATCCGCTTTATCGGCGCTGCGCCATGGCTGAAAACCCTCTTTATCGCAACGACGGCCTTCTGTGTGTTGGCGTCGCCCGCCGCGATGCTGACGCCGCTGCAGGTGACCATCACCTTTGGCAAAGATGTTTGGCGGCTAACCGCGATTGAGATTGCCTTTTCCGTGGGTATGATGGTCGGCGGCATCCTAATTTCCATCTGGGGCGGCTTCAAGAACAAGGTGCATACCATGGTGTTGGCCTGGCTGCTGTTTGGCGCATCCACGGTGTTGTTCGGTGTTGTACCAAACTTTTGGGTGTATCTGGGCGTAATGGCGTTTTGCGGCTGTACGATGCCGCTATACAACACGCCGAGCATGACGCTGCTGCAGACGAACATCCCCGCCCATATGATGGGCCGGGTATTCAGTGCCATCGGCATGGTGAATGGCTTGGGTATGCCGCTGGGCATGGCACTGTTTGGTCCGCTGGGGGATACCGTAAAAATCGAGTGGCTGCTGATCGTCACGGGTGCACTGATGCTCCTGGGCGGTATTTGGATTTACAGGCGCAAAGAACTGGTGCGGGCAGGGGAAGCGCAGAATAATTAATAAATGTGATAGAAATGATAAAAAAGCCGGCTCCTATGCAATCTTTGTGCGATTGCTCATACCTAGGAACCGGCTTTGCCGCCTGCATTTAACGTTTCTTCTTGTCAAACTCTGGGTTAAACGCATAAAAATTCTTGCTGTTCATTCGGTCAGTGGCAAGGCGCAGCCCCTCGCCGAAGCGCTGATAGTGCACAATTTCACGCTCGCGCAAAAACTTAATTGGTTCGCGCACATCCGGGTCGTCTACCAGACGCAGGATATTATCGTAGGTTGTGCGGGCTTTTTGCTCGGCCGCCATATTCTCGTGTAAATCCGTAATCATATCGCCCTTGCTTTGCATGCCTGCAGCACTCCAGGGTGTGCCGCCTGCGGATTGCGGATAAATGCCCGTGGTATGATCCACAAAATAGGCGTCAAACCCACCCTTTTTAATATCGTCCATGCTCAGGTTCTTTGTGAGTTGATAAACAATTGCTCCCACCATCTCCAAGTGGCCGAGCTCTTCGGTACCCACATCAGTCAAAAGTCCACGCAACTCCCCATAAGGCATAGTAAAACGCTGGCTGAGATAGCGCAGGGATGCGCCAAGCTCGCCATCCGGTCCACCGTACTGCGTCATAACAATCTGCGCATATTTCGGGTTGGGGTTTTTAATATTTACCGGGTATTGCAGCTTTTTTTCGTATTGAAACATCAGTCGTCTACCCCTTCCGGATCCCAAGGCCAGGGATTCTTGAGCCATGCTTTGCCGGAGCCTGCCATGGCAGTCAGCGGGCCGTAGGCTTCTTCGTATTCTGCTTTCATAACGGCGTATGCGTCAGAAAGCTTTTCGTATTTGGCGAGCATTGCCTTGTCATGCGGATGTGTATCGAGATATAGGTGCATATCCCAAAGTGTGAAGGCGCTGGCCATGAGCTGCTTTAAATCACAGCCGCAGTATGCTTCTTTCATCGGCAGTCACTCCCTAAAAACGGTTTGTTCAGCGTGGGGAAGAGGGTTCCCTCGCACAGGGCTTGCATGTCGTCATATGTGCTGCTGTCCTTTTGAATGGGCACATATGCCATGGCAACCGCGAAGTCGTCCGGCATGTCGCCGCCACGGCAGCCCATGTCCCTATGGCTGTCGCAGCATGCCGTTGGCTCTGCTTTTTCCATGCGGTTTACCCGAACACAATATTCAGGCATCGGCTGGAAAAACAGGCCGGAATCGTCAAATGTCATACCTGTTTCGCTCCTTTAATTATTTTAACCCCTGCTTGTATGTTTGCGCGTGCGCGCACCGGTTCGCGGCACGCAACAGCAATGCGCTACAAACGCAATTTGCCGTTAGGGCTTGCCCTTGCTAACAGTGTATGTGCTTTTGTCCGGTATTGACAATAGAATTTGGATGGGAATGCGTTGACAGCGGCAGCATAAGCGTGTATGCTTTGAGTATTGCTTCACGGCTTCATGTTACGGCACAGGAGGAGTCTATATGCCGCAGATACCTACAGCGCATATTTCCGCCGGACAGGGCGATTTTGCCAAAACGGTTTTAATGCCCGGCGACCCACTGCGCGCGGAGTTGATTGCGCGGGATTTTTTGGAGGGTGCCGTCTCTGTGAACCGCACACGCGCTATGTATGGCTATACCGGTTTGTACGCAGGGGAGAAAGTCTCGGTTATGGGCTCCGGGATGGGTGTGCCGTCTATGGGCATTTATTCCTATGAGCTGTTTCATTTTTATGGGGTCGATACCATCATCCGCATCGGTTCGGCGGGGAAGCTTGCGCCGGAATTGGAGCTGCGGGATGTTGTCCTGGCGCAGGGCGTTTGTACAGATTCTCATTATCCTGCGCAGTATGGACTGCCGGGCAGTTTTGCGCCCTTAGCCGACTTTTCTTTACTCCAGGCGGCGTTTGCCTGTGCACAGCGGCAGGGGATAGAACCGGTGGTGGGTAATGTGCTGACCTCTGATGTGTTCTACAGCGATAAGGACGTGCTGCTGCGCTGGCGGGACATGGGCGTTTTGGCCGTGGAGATGGAATGTGCGGCGCTCTATTGCAACGCCGCAGCCGCCGGCAAGCGGGCACTGGGGATACTCACCATTTCAGACGACCCGTTTACGCAGGAGCAATGCACAGCGCAGGAGCGGGAAAGCGGCTTCATTGATATGATTACCCTGGCCTTGCGCCTGGCGGTTGAGGAATAGAATGAAACAAAAATTTCAAGAGATATGGGAACGGCAGAACGAAAGCCGGCGCAAACAGGAGCGTGTGTTTTTTATTCTTGGCGGCGCGAAGTTTTTGCTGCTATTTGGTTTTTTTGCCCTGTGCTATGTTGTTTACCGTGCGGATTTTTCGCCGCTCTCCCTGTCATTGGCAGGGGGGGGATTTGCGTTGCTTGTGCTGTTCTGGGTGCTGCATAACCGTGTGCACCGCGCGTTGCGGCAAGCAAAGGCTGTGATGGATGCCGCTCGGCGCTATCTGGACCGCATGGAGGGCTCTTGGATCGCGTTTGCGGACAAGGGTGCGGACTTTGCGGATGCGGCTCATCCCTACGGAATGGATTTGGATATGGTCGGCGATGCCTCTTTGTTTCAACTATTAAATGTAACAGGCAGTTGGCACGGCAGGCAGCGCCTTGCGGCGGATTTGCTCCGGCCGCAGTATACGGGGGAGCAAGTTCTCCGGCGGCAGGAGGCCGTGGCGGAGTTGAGCGGCATGGCAGAGTTTGCCTGCCGCTTTCAGAGTGAGACTGGGCAAATCGGCACGGATGACAGCATCCCGAAGGCGGTTGAGGCTCTGCAGTTGGGCAAACGGTTTTTGTCCTCCCGTGTTTTGCGTGCGGCGGTCGTTTGGCTGGCTCCCGGTGCCGCTGCGGCTGCGCTGCTTTCTCTCGCGCTGCCGTATCCGGCGCTCAAGTTGGCCTCCGGGGCTTGGATGGCGCTGCACCTATTGCTGTGGGCGCTTGGGCTGATGCGCTGCAAAGGGCTGCTTGATCCGCTCACGAGGGCGCCTCATAGCTTTGGGCGCTATACAAAAGCCATTACCCTGTTGGCGGAAACGCCGCTGCATGCGCCGCTGCTGCGGGAGCTGCAGCAGGAGACGAAGGCGGCACTGCCCGCGTTGAAGCAGTTGGATAGCATCGCGAGTAAAACACAAATCAAGGGGAACGGGATTTTGTATTTCGTTTTGAACGCCCTGCTACTTTGGGATTTTCGCTGCGCTGTACGTTTGGACAGCTGGAAAGCGCGCTATGGAACGGATTGCGAGAACTGGTTTGTATGTTTCGGTGAACTGGAGAGCCTGTTGAGTCTGGCGGTGCTGCCCTGTGTCTGTGAGGGTTGTTGCCGTCCCGAAATTACGGCCGGGGAGAGCGTTCTGCGGGCTGTAAACATTGGCCACCCCTTGCTTGGCAATGGGCAGCGCGTCTGCAATGATTTTGCGTTGGAACAGGAAATCGGCATTATTTCCGGCTCCAATATGTCCGGAAAAACTACGTTTTTGCGTACGGTAGGCATTAATTTGGTGCTTGCCAACGCGGGCGGACTGGTATGCGCGGCATCCCTGCAATGCACCCTGTTTGACGTGCTGACCTCCATGCGCATTGCGGACGATTTAAGCGGCGGAATTTCCACCTTTTACGCGGAACTCAAGCGCATTGCCGCCATCCTTGCGCGGGCAAAATCCGGCGAAAAGCGGGCGCGTCCGGTTTTCTTTTTAATTGACGAAATCTTTCGCGGCACAAACTCCGAGGATCGGCTTTACGGCGCAAGGCAGGTGCTGCTGGCGCTGCAGGCGCAGGGCGCGGCTGGGCTGATTACCACGCATGATTTGGCGCTGTGTGATTTGGATAAAGAGAGCAAGTCGATTGTGAATTACAGCTTTTCGGAGCGCTATGAAAAGGATGAAATGTTTTTTACCTACCGGCTGCAGCAGGGGCGTTCCGTTTCCACCAACGCGAAATTCCTGATGAAGCAAATCGGGATTGATACGATAAATAAATAGGAAAAGGTGACAGCAATGGCGGACAAAAAATTGAAAATCGGTATCATCGGAGCGGGCGGCATTGCCCACGCGCATATGCGCAATTATCAAATGATGGCGGATGCCGAGGTTGTGGCGGTTGCGGACCTCATTCCCGGCCGTGCGGAGCAGTTTTGTGAGACCTTTGATTTGGAGGAGAAGGCGCGCTGCTACCCCAGCCATAAGGAATTGCTGGACAATGAAACGCTTGACGCGGTCAGTATTTGCACCTATAACAGCACCCACGCGGAATGTGCGATTTACGCGCTGAACAAGGGCGTCCATGTGCTGATTGAAAAACCCATGTGCGTAACAACCGAAGAGGCCATTGCGATGGTAAAGGCGGAAAAGGCGAGCGGTAAAATCCTTTCCATCGGGTTCCAGCCCCGCTTTGATGCCAATATGCAAATGGTGAAAAAAGTTGTGGACTCCGGCGAGCTGGGTGAGATTTATTATATCCAGACAGGCGGCGGACGCAGGCGCGGCGTACCAAACAGCAGCTTTATTGAGAAAAAAACAGCCGGTATCGGTGCGATGGGGGATATTGGCTGCTATTCCCTGGACATGGTGCTCAACGCCATTGGCTACCCCAAGCCGCTGACTGTTACGGGCTACACCAGCGCGTTTTTCGGCAACAACCCGCTGTATAACAACCCGGCAGATGCCGCGCGTTTTGATGTGGAGGATTTTGCGGCGGCCTTCGTGCGCTTGGAGGGTGGCATTATTTTGGATTTCCGCATCTCCTGGGCAATGCATATCGATACCACGGGCGATACCATCATTCTGGGTAAAAAGGCGGCTCTACGCATTCCCTCCACACCCTGTTGGGATGGCAGCATCGGCGGCCCTATGACGATTTACCACGATGTGGCGGGTGTGATGACGCAAACTACGGTTCCGCCGCTGGAAAACAAGGGGCAGGGCGGTTTTTACAAAAAAATTCGCCTCTTCTTGGATGCCGTGCGCGACGGCGGCAGCGCCCCCATTCCATCCAGCCAGATTATTTACAACCAGGCAATCATTGACGGCATCGTGAAATCTGCCGAACAGGGCAGAGAAATTGTGATTGATATCCCGGAGCTGTAATGTGAACAAGAAAGGGTAACGCACAGGGCACGATGCCCGCATCGTGCTCTGCTTTTCTGCGTGAACTCGTCCGATTTCTAAAAAAGACTTGTAAATTCCCATAAAATAGTATACTATATTCCTGTTATGCCGAGAATTGTATTTCGGAACCGATTTTGAAAAGGATGGAAGATATGGCGAACAAGAAAAAAGAACTGAGCGCAGCGGAACAATACCGGGAAGAGCGCAAGCAGCGCTTGGCCTCGACCGCGAAAAAAAAGGGCAAGGGAGCAAAAGGCTCCGGCAAGGCAGCGGGTATTGTGCAAAAGCTGCTTGCAGTTGTGGTGATGCTTGCAGTCATTTGCGGCTGCGCTTATTATTTCCTGTCTCAATTGGGCCTGCGTGAAAAATATACAACAGTCACCACCATCGGCGACTACAAGGTCAGCAGTGTAATCTATAACTACTACTACCGCGTAATGTATGAAAACTACATGAGCCAAATATCACAGTATGCTGCTTACATTGGCTATGACATGACAAAGGCACCCAGTGAGCAGGAGTATAAAAACATGGGCGGCGAAGAGGGCGAAGAGCCGGAGTTCAAAATGTGGTCGGATTTCTTTGAGCATTCTGTTCTGGAAATGCTGCAGCAGACAATCGCACTTTATCAAGAAGCGCTTAAGCAGGATGAGTATAAGAATCTGACAAAGGACGAACAAAAGCAAATTGACGATGAAGTGGAAACACTGCGTAAATCCGCAAGTGAAAGCAGCTTTTCTGTCAATGCCTATTTGAAAAATGTTTATGGTGAAGGCTTTACGGAAAAAGTGTTCCGCGAGCAAATGAAAATTGAGCTGCTCTCCAAGCGTTACGGCGATTCCGTTAAAGCGGGCAAAGAGGATGCATACACCAATGAAAAGCTCACCGAGCTCTATAACAAGGATAAGGATAGCTACGACCTAATTGATATGCGCAGCTATACCGTGCAGCCGGAAAGTCTGACGAAGAAGGATGGCGAAACGGACGAGGCCTTCAAAACCCGCGAAGAGGCAGCCAAAGCTGCCGCAAAGACAAAGGCTGAGGATTTGCTTTCCAAAGCGAAGGATGAGGCCGCCTTTGTGGCGCAGGTCAAGGAACTCAACAAGGCGACTAAGGATTTTGATGTGGATACAACGACATTAAAACTTCGCCAGAGCAAGGGGAATTTAACAAGCACCAGCGAAGATATGACAAAATGGGTGCTGGATGCCGCGCGTAAGGCTGGCGACACGAAGCTGTTTGACCTGAGCAGCGGCTACATGGTTGTGTTTGTAACAAGGCCCCGCTACGCGCCGCACTCCGTGGATGTGCGCCACCTGTTGGTATCCTTCAAAGAGGATCCGCAGAGCGAAGAAGCGGCGACGGACGCTGAGAAAAAAGCCGCAAAGGATAAGGCCGATAAGCTCTATAAAGAGTGGAAAGACGGCAAGCACACGGAAGAAAGCTTTGCGGAGCTTGCCAAGGCGAACACCTCCGACGCCGGCTCCAAAGCGGATGGCGGTCTGTATAAGGCAGTGCGCACTACAACCGATTTTATGCAGGGATTTTTGAATTGGTCCTTGGATGCGGCGCGCAAGGCTGGGGACAGTGGCATCATAGAAACCGACTACGGCTACCACATTATGTATTTCTCTAAGGCAAACACGGCGGACTTTGACTACATGGAAACTATCCGCAACGCGAAGGCCGAGGAGGATTACGACAGCTACGTCACCGATTTGCTCAAGAGCGATCCTTATAAGCAGACCAACAATGAAAAAGCTTTGGATTGGAGCACCATGCAGGTAGAGGCGTTTATTAAAAAGCGCATTTCAACTGCAATGGCGCAGCAGCAGGAGGCGGCGTAATACCATTCCCAATGAAGAAAGCTTAGATAAAAAATCTGCAAAAAAGCCATGCAGAAGAGCGTTTCTTGATTTTTTATAACGCTCTTTATAAACTGTACCCTATAAACCGGACAGCCCCGGTTTTCAGAACCCTATAAACCAGACGAAGCGGTTTACAAAAACCCCGCACCCCGGACAGGAGAGTTTTGAAAACCCTTTGAATCGGGCAATGCGGGTTTTGACCTCCA
>JAVBPP010000033.1:0-7741 GCA_031549535.1 Oscillospiraceae bacterium | reverse complement strand
GCGAGAGATTTTTTCGCGTATCGAGGATAATAAGCGCAAAAGGATTTATAAAATCCTTTTAATCCTTTTGGATTTCGAGCATTTTAGACGAAGATAGGTGGAAAAAGATTCGCTGCTTCGTCGCGTTCCGAGTTTTTAGAGCTACCCTTATGTTGGAGCACGTTGGAATGAGGGCTCGTTTATATTATAAAAAGCCGCCAGGCGGCATGATGGAGGTTGAGGGGTTTGGAATCGTTGGAGGATCTTTGGGGACTTGTACAAAAGGAGTTGCAGGGCCGCCTTTCGGAAGTGGTGTATAATGTTTGGCTCAGTGAGCTGCAATTGGAAAGTTTTGACGAAAACAGCGTGACGCTTTCCATCACCGCGTTTAAACGCAAAATTGTGGAGCAGAAGTTTTATACGCTGCTCTGCGAGGTGTTTGAGCAGGTGCTGGGCTTTGCCGTTGCTGTGCAGTTGCAGGACAGCGTAAAACACGGCGCGGCTCCGGCCTCTGCCCAGCAGGAGAAAAAGGCGGAAAAAGCGGCGAAGCCCTTTGAATACACCTTTGATACCTTTGTGGTTGGTCCCTCCAATAAATTCGCGCATGCAGCCGCCCAGGCCGTTGCGGCGAATCCCGGCGGGGCGTATAACCCCCTGTTCATTTACGGCAACTCCGGCCTTGGCAAAACGCATTTGCTGCGCGCCATCTGCAACGAGGTCAGGAGAGAAAGGCCGGACGCGAATATTATCCTCACCCACGGTGAGGAGCTGACGAATGAAATTGTCTATTATATTGGGCAGAAAAACACCGCCGCGCTGCATAACAAATACCGCAACGCGGATTTGCTGCTGGTGGACGATGTGCACTTTATCGCGGGCAAGGATTCGACCCAGGAAGAATTTTTTCACACCTTCAATGCCTTGACGCAAATCGGCAATCAAATTGTGCTAACGTCGGACAAGCCGCCCAAAGCCATCCCCACGCTGGAGGAGCGGCTGAAAACGCGTTTTGAATGGGGCTTGATTGCGGATATCCAGCCGCCGGAGCTGGAGACGCGCATGGTGATTATTAAAAACAAGGCGCAGATGCTGGATTTTGACATCGGCGACGATGTGGTGCAATATATTGCCGAGCGCCTAAAGCAGAATATCCGCCAGCTTGAGGGCGCGGTGAAAAAGATGCAGGCCTATGTCACCCTCCACGGCGCACCGCGCAACACGGTTACCGCGCAGAACGCCATTAAAGATATCCTGAGCGACGCCCGCCCCATCCCTGTGACGGTGGAGCGCATTATCCAGGAGGTGGCGCGCACCTTCGGCGAGGATCCGGTGGATATCCGCTCGAAAAAGCGCGATGCCCAAACCTCCCGTATGCGCCAGATATCGATGTATGTCATCAGCAAAATCACCCCGCTTTCCACCAAGGCCATCGGCGCGGAATTCAGCGGAAGGGATCACTCCACAGTAATTTACGCCCTGCGTGAAATCGGCGCGGAACTGGACCGGGACTCCGCCCTGCGCGAGACAGTGAATGATATTATCAAAAATGTGCAGGAAGAATAATGCGGCAGATAACAGCAGCAGATAAAGTAAAGTAAGAGGATACAAAAATGGGACTATTCAGTAAACTCAACAAAGGCCTGAAAAAAACGCGGGACAGTATGTCCGGCGCGATTGACAGCATCCTGCGCGGGAAAACGGAGATTGACGACGAGTTTTATGAAGAGCTGGAAGAAATTTTGATTACCGGCGATATCGGCGTGGCAACGGCCACGGAGCTGACAGAGGAGCTGCGTACCCGCGTACGCAAACAGAACTTGCGCACACCGGAGCAGGTGCGCGGCGCTATCAAAGAGATTGTCGCCGAAATGCTCTCCGGCGGGGAGGAGATGGACCTCATCACCCTGCCTTCCGTGATTTTGGTTATCGGCGTCAACGGTGTGGGCAAAACCACCTCCATCGGCAAGCTGGCCGCCATGTTTAAGGCGCAGGGTAAAAAAGTCATCCTCGGTGCGGCGGATACCTTCCGCGCGGCGGCGATTGAACAGCTGGAAATCTGGGCGGAACGTGCGGATGTGGAACTCATCAAGCACAAGGAGGGCGCCGACCCGGCCGCCGTCATTTTCGATACTGTCAACGCGGGTAAGGCAAGAAACGCCGATGTCATCATCTGTGACACAGCCGGACGGTTGCACAACAAAAAGAACCTCATGGAAGAGCTCTCTAAAATCTACCGCGTCATTGAACGCGAGCTGCCCTATAGCGACCGCGAGGTGCTGCTGGTGCTGGATGCAACCACCGGGCAAAACGCCGTGAATCAGGCGAAGGAGTTCAAGGATGTCGCGGATATCACCGGCATCATCCTCACCAAGCTGGACGGCACGGCACGCGGCGGTGTGGTGCTGGCCATCCGGAATGAATTGAAGCTCCCGGTCAAATTTGTCGGCGTGGGCGAACAAATCAACGACCTGCGCCCCTTCGACGCCAAAGCCTTCGCCGAGGGTCTGTTTGAAGAGCAGAAGGACGACGGGGAAGAGGAAGTTTGAACGGCCGATATGAATTGATATAAGTAATTGCGAAACATACGCAGCAGCGGACGGCAATGGCAATTCCGGATGCAACCCGAATGGAGCGGCGGAAATCGCGGGGCATATCGCCGTAGGGTGCGCACACCGGGCGCACCGTCGTTCCCGGTGGATGCCGTTTGCCACAGGGAACCGGCATCGGACGCACACAGTGCGTCCCTACAGATGCAACCTGAAACGGCTCTGGCGAAATTTGCGGGGCATATCGCGGGGCGTCCCCCGGTCACCCGTGCCAAACGGAAGCATCTATATTTTTGTGTGATAATGCAGTTGACCGCAGTAGGGGCGCGCATTGCGCGTGTGGGACTTTCGTAATTGCCTAACAAATTTGCAGAATAGAAGGAATAGCACCATGACCTATCTTGCCGCCACCCATAATCAAAAAAAACGTGCGGAACTGCTGCGCATCTTGTCGCCGCTGGGGATAGAGATTGTCACAGCGGATGAAGCGGGCGTGGATTTCTCCGATGTGGAGGAAACCGGAACCACCTTTTTAGAAAATGCCCTGCTGAAAGCCCGCGCCGGCTGTCAGGAAAGCGGCATGCCCTGCATCGCGGATGATTCCGGCCTTGCTGTGGATGCGCTGGACGGCGCGCCGGGTGTCTACTCCGCACGCTATGCCGGGGAGCACGGCAACGATGTGAAAAACAATACCAAGCTGTTACAGGCGTTGCGGAATGTGCCGGACGGGCAACGCACAGCCCGCTTTGTCAGCGTTGTGGCATTGGTCTATCCGGACGGCCGGGAGCTGACAAGCGAAGGCACATGCGAGGGGATCATCGCCCGCAGCCCGGCAGGGGAGGGGGGCTTCGGCTACGACCCCATCTTTCTCCCACTGGAGCAGGAGGGCGAAACGCGCAGCATGGCGCAGCTGAGCCCGCAGGAAAAGGACGCAATCAGCCACAGAGGAAAGGCGCTCCAGGCGCTGGCGGGGAAAATAAATAAGGACGGTACCCATACATGATGAACAGCAAAGAACGCGCAACCCTAAAATCGCAGGCCAACACCCTGCCCATTCTGTTTCAGGTGGGCAAAGGCGGCGTGTCAGACGCGTTGATTAAACAGACCTTGGAAGCCTTCAACACGCGGGAACTGGTGAAGCTGAAGGCGCTGCTCGAATCTATCCCGGAGCCGCCGCGCGAACTGGCGGAGAAAATTGCCGCAGGCTGCGGGGCGGAAGTGGTGCAGGTCATCGGCGGCAGCATCATCCTCTACAAGGAAAATCCGGAGCTGCGGGAAGAAAACAAGAAAAAGGCCGCCGCCAAAAAAGCCGCGGGCACAAAACCGCGCGTGGGCATCCGCGCCAGGCAGCAAAAGGCGCAGAAGCAGGAAGAAAATGGAAAACGAACCCCCTCCCGGGTGAAAAGCCCGGCTCATCCCGCAGGGAAAAACGGGGCAGTCAAACCATATCGCAAAAAATCCGCAGAACCAAGAAAGAAAAAATAAAACCACAAAAATTGTTAAAATAACCGACATAATATGTCGCTTGCAAATTTAAGCGGATGTGTTATAATGCAATTCCGGAATTGAGGTGAACGCTATGCCGGCGGGGGAGCCCGTGCAGATGATTGCAAAAAACAAAAAGGCCTATCATGATTACAGCGTGCTGGAAACTTATGAGGCGGGCCTGTCCCTGTGCGGTACGGAGGTCAAATCCATCCGGCAGGGCAAAGTCAACCTCAAGGACGCCTGGTGTGCGGTGAAGGATGGCGAGCTGTTCGTCAACGGCATGCACATCAGTCCCTATGAGCAGGGCAACATCTTCAACCGCGAGCCAACGCGTGTGCGCAGATTGTTGATGCACAAGAGGGAAATCAACCGCCTGTACGGTCAGGTCAAGCAGCAGGGTCTTGCGCTGATTCCGCTGAGCATTTACTTTAAAAAGGGCAAGGCAAAGCTGGAAATCGGCCTATGTAAAGGCAAAAAACTTTACGATAAGCGCGAGGCTGCGGCGGAAAAGGACGCAAAGCGCAACATTGAACGCGCCGCGCGCACAAGGGAATAGGGTTTGGCATATTCTTGTTAGAAATGGGGATGAAAGGATTTCGACGGGGAGCCTGAACCGAGATAAGCGAGTAGTGAGGCGGAATCACTTAAATCAGCCGCAAGTTTTTAATTAAACGACAACAAAACAGTTTTACAAGCAGCTTAATTAAGCTGCCGTCTTAGGCGGAAGGACTGCGGTCTGCCATAAGGCGTCGATGAGCAGTGAACGTGAACGGGTGAGCGCCGCGTAGCCCGTCATGACCAGCGCGGCTACCGTAGGGCAAAGCCCGCCTGTGGGCGCTGCCTGAGGGGAATCCTAAAACGCGGGATACACTCGTAGAAGGTTTCGGGAATCGTTTTTCGGACGCGGTTTCGATTACCGCCATCTCCACCATTGCTTTGAAATACCCATGCTTTTCCGGCTTGACTTTGTCCGTTTTCTCTGGTAAGATAAGCTTGTATCGTGAGATATTGCTTCACCGATTTCATATTTGGTGCTGCAATCTGTTAGGGGGAATTTTATGAAGCGTTCTTTGCGCAATACTATTATTATTGTCGGCGTGGTCGTGATTTTGATTACAGCCGCAATTCCCGTTTCCATGACCTTTGGCCTGTTTTCGCCGCAGGTGAAACAGCAGGTGGACGGGGTGAACTATGTAACGGAAAAATACAAGCCCACCAAACCTGCCAAAACCACGCAGGAAGAGGAAGAAACCACCACCCAAAAGCGCAAGCCGGATAACAACAACAGACCCGGCGGTAACGAAAACAACGACGATGACGATGATGACTATGACTATACCCCGCATGACTACACCACCAAAAGGCCTACCACGAAAGTGCCGCAAAGTGTAGCCCCTACAAAGGCACCCACCACAACGCGCAACAACGCGGTGGTAACGGAAAAAACAGCCGGTGAGCTTGAAGACAACGTGCCGCAGGGCAGCGGAATCGATCAAAAGGTGCTTGATGACTTCGGTTTAAAAGAAGTCGCCTACATCGAGGAGGAAGAAGGCAACTCCCTGCTTTCCTATAAGATGGATCCGCACGAAGGGTACTTCTACACAGAGGAAAAGGCCTGGCAGCGCCAGTTCGGTTTCAACCGCATTTACGACCAGGCGGCAACGCTGATTTTCTTCTACTACGATACCCTGCGCGCCTATATGAACCATGACGGCCTGGATTGGATGATTCAGCTGTGGAAGGGTCAATACGGCTTCATGTTCCTGGGCGCGGAAATCGGCGTTTACACCAAGCCGGAGGATCGCTCAAACGGTGAAATCGACCATTACGACTGCGCAACCGATGAGCAAATGCTGGGCATGGAAATCCGCATGTACAACAAGGGCGAGGTCGGGTTCCGCCGCCCCTACAAAAAGTATTGGTGGGCAACCGGATTTATCGCGGGCACCCTGGAGGATTTCAGAGATAAGTCACAACTGGTTTTGGAAGCGCGCCTTACCCTGCACGATGAAGAAATGGCCGAGCTCTTTGCGGATGAGCTGCTGCGCCTTGGCTTTACACAGGCGAAAAAGCTCAACCTCAAGTCCAGCACAGAAATGGTCACAGGCACCGACGAATTCTATCAGCGCGGCAAAGATGTGTTCTTTGTTTGGCAGTATTTGAAGGAAAACCTGTAATCGTTACACCTAGCCAAAAAGGAAAAAATTTAGAACTTGTTTATCCTTAATTTACTAACAAAAAATGTCCCGATTTTTTTCGCAAAGGCAGTTGACTTTTTCCCAAAACCGTGTTAGTATACACAGTGTTGAACCATGTAATTAAGTTTTGAAAGGAAAAAACATTATGAAAAAGCTGTTAACAGTTTTTATGGCTATCTGCTTAGTTAGCTCTTTTGGTCTGTTCGCGTTCGCGGAAGAGGTCGTGGAAGATGATTTCGTGGAAAGCGGAACAGCGGTTGAGTCCCAGGGCAGCATTGAGGATTTTGCCTCTATTTTTGAAACCTTCAGCTCCGATGACAGCGGCTCTTTTGACGTTGCAAGCTTACTCGGCGGCAACGCGGGCGGCATCTCGGATATCCTCTCCGGCATGACCGGCGGCGATTCCAGCTCCGGCGAAATTACCGGCGTTCTCAGCCAGGTAATGGGCGGCGTAGATTCCGGTGAGTTGATGGATACTCTGGGTCAGAGCTTTAGCTCCATGACCGGCGGCATCTCTGAGGCCATGGGAATGATGAGCCCCGACCAGGCGGATGACGTTATGGCTGGCTTGTTCAGCAGCCTCTCCGGCGCAGGCGTTGACACCAACGCGCTTACAACAGCGCTTGGCGACTCCCCCGTGTTCAACCTCTTTGCAGGTCTGTACACAGGCGCTTTCACCGCAAAGCCGAAGCCCACAGCAAAACCCACAGCGGCTCCGACAGTAGCACCGACACAGGCTCCCACAAATCCTCCCGCTCCTGAAACCACAAAGGCTCCTGTAACCGGAACCACCAGCACAGATATCCCGAAGACCGGTTCCACAACTTCTGGCATTGCTCTGTTCGCAGTTCTCTCCGTAGCAGCTGCCGCAGCCTTTGTTGCAAGGAAAAAGGAAGCATAAAGAAACACGCAAGTTAAACCAAAAATCAGCCGCACCAAAAGGTGCGGCTTTTTGCTTGGAATTCGTAATCGCAACAAGTAGCGAGTAGTACCCCCCTTTTTCACTTGGCACTAATCTGATTGTCGATTTGTGTTTCGTCATCTTTTTTTGGCTTTGATATGACTCCCCCAGCCGCCTGCAGGTGGCAGTTACCGCGGAGGGGAACTCCCTTGCGGGGAGAGAACGACGGTGCGCCCGGTGTGCGCACCCTACGGCGATATGTCCCATAAATTCTGCCGACGCCGTTCGGGTTGCCAATCCCGGCCTCCCTCTCCGAGGGAGCTCTGTCCCCGCAGGGACGCAGGGAGTCGTCGCCGTTCCGATGCCGGTTCCCTGTGGCAGACGGCATCCAAAGGGAACGGCGGTGCGCCCGGTGCGCGCACCCTACGGCGATATGCCCCATAAATTCCGCTGACGCCGTTCGGGTTGCATTCGTAGGGACGCACTGTGTGCGTTCCGATGCCGGTTCCCTGTGGCAAAGGGCATCTACCGGGAACGACGGTGCGCCCGGTGTGCGCACCCTACGCGATATGTCCCTTAAATTCCGCTGACGCCGGTGCGGGTTGCATTCGTAGGGATGCACTGTGTGC
>JAVBPP010000110.1:0-5460 GCA_031549535.1 Oscillospiraceae bacterium | reverse complement strand
TTTTTGCATTATGCAATTGGTGACGGTTTCTTCGCCGTGCTCCGGCGTTGCTCTGTCGGTATTGCTGCTTTGCTTCGACCTCCTAAAACGTCCAATCAGTTGTCGTTCTTCCACTTGAGCTGAAAATGGGGAAACTCAAGTCTTGACAATAGTACTAAAGCGTACTATACTAAGGCGTAAAGTAGGTGAACTATGGTAACAGACGGCGGGTTTTTAATGTCACAGATACGCCACTTGGGCAGCCGTATTTTTGAAAAGATGCTGCGTGAAAGCGGTGTAGATGCTTTCAGCGGGGCGCAGGGGCGGATTCTGTATGTGCTTTGGGAGCATGACCGGTTAACAATTACGCAAATCGGAAAGATGACATCCCTTGCCAAAACCACGTTGACCGGTATGCTGGACCGCATGGAGACGGAAGGTCTGGTTGTGCGCATCCCGGACACAAGGAACCGCAGACAAATTTTTGTATCCATCACGGACAAGGCCAAGGAATACCGGGAGGAATATGACCGACTTTCTGAGGAAATGTGTGCTTTGTTTTATCTGGGTTTTTCCGGGGAGGAGATACGGGATTTTGAGGGCAAGCTGCGGCGTATTATCCAAAATTTGGAGTCAAAGTAAAATAGAAGGGAGTAATATTACTCCTGCACCAAACAGTAGTAAAAATTTTGCGTGTCAAAATTCCATACATCCAAGCATTTCGACCCGCAAAATTAACTACTTTGGAACAAGCAACAAGAGCCAGAAATACGCGCAGCTTCGTGCCAACCCACAGGTGGCGCTTGCAATCGGGAACATACAAATCAAGGCCACCGCCACGGATTGCGGAAATCCAAGTGCCAATCCGGACTATCAAAAAATCTATAACGCGAAGTTTCCGCATTTGGGAGGCCTCTACCCGCCGACCGAGGAGGATGTTGTCATTCGGTGCGAGCCTTCCGAGATAGTCGTTTACAAGTTCACAGGCGAGGCCTCTTGGGAGGTTCTCGACCCTGTGCAGCATACCGCATACCGAAGGGGGTAGAGATATGCCACTGAAGCAAAACATCCAGCGCTTCATCTCCAAACGCAGGTTTTCGTTTCTCAGCTCCATAGACGCAGACGGTTTCCCGAACAGCAAAGCCATGCTGGCTCCCAGAAAAATTGTGGACGGGAACGTTTTTTATTTTTCCACAAACACTTCCTCCCTGCGTGTAAAGCAATTTCAGCAGAACCCGAAAGCCTGCCTGTATTTTTGCAGCCCGCTGTTTTTCAAAGGCGTTATGCTCAGAGGGCGGGTGGAGGTGCTGCATGACGCGGCACTCAAAGAAGCATTGTGGAAAAAGGGCGACACGCAATATTACCCCCAAGGCATAACAGACCCGGACTACTGCGTGCTGCGTTTCACGGCTGACGACACCCCGCCGCGAACTTATAGATTATAGAGCGCCTATAAAATATTATACTAATTCCAAGTAGAAATCTCGATATCTTTGCGGTCTTTTTCGCGCTGTGCTTTGTTGTCCTCCTTGCTTTACGACAGTAAAGCAGCGTCGTCCGCCGCGCACAACGCGAAAAATCCACGCAAATCTATTCGAGTTTTCCACTTGGAATTAGTATTAATTTCCCCCTTGACAAATTAGGTTTACTGCGATAAACTAAAATCGTAAGGTTTATCGCAGTAAACCTGTTGTACTGAAAGGGGGATTTTCAATGGAACATTACAAGTTGTTTGACGCAGAGTACCGCTTGCTCTGCATCATCTGGGAGCATGAGCCGGTCAATTCCACCGCGCTGTGCAGGGTTTGTGCCGAAACGCTTGGTTGGAAAAAGCCAACGACCTATACCATGCTGCGCAAGCTATGCGAGCGCAGGATTTTGCAAAGCGAAAATGCCACTGTCACTGCGCTGGTCACGCGGGAACAAATCGGGCGCTATGAAGGCGAAGCACTGCTGGAAAAAAGCTTTGACGGCTCCCTGCCGGCCTTCCTCTCCGCCTTTTTGCAGGGTAAGAAGCTGACAAAACAAGACGCGCTGGAAATTCAAAAAATGATTGAGGAGGCGTCGGAATGAATGTATGGCAGCTTAGCTTTGCCGCCGGGTACACGGCGCTTGCGGTTTTATTGCTGCGCGCCTTATTACAAAGAGCGCCGAAGCAATATAGCTATTATCTTTGGTTTGTTCTGTTGTTTCGGATGGCTATCCCCGTTTCCTTTTCCAGCCTGTTTCGCTTTTTGCCGTTCTCGGTAGAAAAACCCGTTCCCCAGGGTTTGGCGGGCAGCGTACAGTGGTTGGACGAAACTGTCAATGAGCGGCTGTTGGAAACAACAAATGCCACCCATGCGTGGGCAGCCGGGCACATGGACAGCATCACTGCCAGGTTTTTTGGCGACCCGCTGTACCCGGAGCTGATATGGAAGCATCTGTTTACGTTGCTTTGGATTGTGGGCGCGGCGGCAATGCTGGGGTATGCGTTGTTTTCCTATCTGCACCTGAAAAAGCGGGTGAGTGCTGCGGTTTTGCTGCGGGAAAACATCTATGAAAGCGACCGCGTTGCAACCCCGTTTGTCTTGGGCTTTTTTAAGCCAAAAATTTATATCCCGCTGAACCTTTCCGGCGAGAGCCTGGATTGTGTGCTGCAGCATGAGCGGTTGCATATCCGCCGAAGGGATAACTGGGTGAAGCTCTGCTTTTACCTCGCCTTGTGTGCACATTGGTTTAACCCGCTGATTTGGCTGTGTTTCTTTCTGCTCATTCGAGATATGGAAAGCTCCTGTGACGAGGCGATTCTACAACGAGCGGGAGCGGACATGCGAAAAGCATACAGCACGGTGATGCTCACCCTTTCCGCCCGGCGCGCAGGCATATCCATTCCGCTGGCCTTTGGGGAAAGCGGCGTAAAGGCACGCATTCGGCGTGTGATGCGTTACCGGCCCGCAAGGCTTTGGGGTAAGGCTCTGGCAATCGTGTTGCTTGCAGCCGGCATGCTGACGCTGGCAGTCAACCCGTTCTTTTCCGCGTATGCGCTGCAAACGCCGGAAAGCAGCCTGCTTGCAATTGTTGACAGCACAGAATATAGCCGCTACCGGGAACAGTACCGGACCGAATACGGGAAGGATGAAAGTGTTCTGCTCACCGCCTCAAAGATTCACGCGGTATATCGGGAAGCGGATTTTGTAACCGTATTTGTAACAACAGCATACCAATTTTTCCGGCCGGAAAACAATAGCTTGGTGCCGGCTACCGGCGGAATTACCCCCTGTGCTTTGACCTATCGGGAGGGGGAACGCGGTGCCCTGACGTTTATCAGGGCCGAGGAAGCATCGAACGGCAGCGACTATGTCAGCTCCATCCGGGAATATTGCATCCTGCCTGTTTTAGGCAAGCCTATTTACGGCCTGGCAGTGAAATGCCTCGCCTTTGACGCAGGAACGCTGGAACGCCTGCTGCAGAAGAAACTGAAGGCAACACTGCGCCTGTGGGGTGAAACCGAGCTCGCTTCCAAGCCGGCGGCGCAATCTGAAATGACGACGTGGGCATATGTAACATTTTAGCACATTGCATTCCCACAAAAAAGCGGCGAGCGTAAACGATTACGCCCGCCACTTTTTATGAATTACATAGAAACCGCAACATACTCCAACAGTCTTGCCGGATACGCTTCACCGATTGCATGGCATTAAGTTAGGAAAAAACGAATAAACGGAGCAAAGTAAGAGACAATCATTTGCATGAAAAAGTTCAGCCATTCGTTCATATTAGTTCCTCCCAAATCAATCCTCTTTTGTATATTACATACAAGGTTATTATAACAGGCCTTTTCTTAAAAATCAATTGCTATTTGCATAAAAAACCAAAAATAACGCAAAGAAACGCTGGCATTTTTCCTAAAACTTTCCCTAGAATTCAGCGAAACAGGGTTTTTGGAGCTTCCCTATTTACACCCTTCTTTTGAAATGCTATGATGACTATGTTATACCAATGGTATTACAACGCTTTCTAATGGAGATTGGTATTATGAAAGAAAGAGGGCTTTTTTATGAACTTGAGGCCGGACTGGGAGCAAGTCAAACAGCGTTATCTGGATTGTTGGGCGCTGGAGAATCATGACCGCCCGCTCGTGACGGTTAGCTCCAAAAAGAGCAAAACCAGCTACCCCTATAAGCTGAAAACGCCGGAAACCATTGAGGAAAGCTGGCTGGATTTTGAATACATAGTCAAATCGCAGCGCAACGGCCTTGAGAACCAATACTTTGCGGGCGAAGCGCTGCCGATTTATAACCCGAATCTCGGGCCGGATATCTTTGGTGCAATTCTCGGCTGCGACATCAGCTTTGGCCTGCAGACAAGCTGGTGCGACCATCCTGTGACGGATTGGAGCGCCTTTACACCTGCGTTTGACAAAAACAACCCCTGGCTGCAAAAAATAATTCAGCTCACGCAAATGGCCGTGGAGGAGGCGAGGGGCGACTTTTTGGTGGGCATTACGGATATTCACCCCGGCATGGACTGCCTGGTCTCCCTGCGGGGGCCGCAGGAGCTTTGCCTTGATCTCTATGACTGCCCGGAAATCGTAGAGGAGATGCCAAAAAGGCTGTTTCCCGTTCTGCTGGATTTTTACAACGAGCTGGAGGCCATAACCGCAAAAAATCAGGAGGGGACCACGGCCTGGCTGCGTATGTGGCACCCGGGGAAATGGTTCATCACCTCCTGCGACTTCAATTGCATGTGCTCCAACGCGGATTTTCGCCGCTTTATTTTGCCTGAGCTGCAAATGGAAACCGCGCATTTTGATGCCAATTTGTTTCATCTGGACGGCCCCGGCGCACTCACGCAGTTGGACGACCTGCTTGCGCAGCCGAACATCAACGGCATTCAGTGGGTGCCGGGCGAGGGCAACGCCCCCGTCAGCCAATGGCCACAGGTGCTGCGAAAAATTCAGGACGCCGGCAAAATGCTGCACCTGAACGCACGCCCCGCCGAGCTGCCCGCTCTCGCGGAGATTCTAAAGCCCGAAGGGGTCATCCTCTCCCTTGGTAACGCCCCCAGTGAGGGGGATGCGGACGATTTGGTGAAGCGCGTTACGGAGCTTTGGAAAGCGAAGTGATGTTTGCCGGGCGGGGGTATAATACCAATATCCAAAGAAAGCGTAGATAAAATGGAGTATTACAATAAAAATAGAGTCGCAAAACTCACTAAAGAAGTGATAGAATAGAAAAAAAGTGAGGAAAGCGAAAATGCAAAAGTATGACAACAACTTTAAAGAAGAAGCAGTGAAACTATCAGACGAGATAGGTCTGGCCCCAGCAGCCAACAAATTGGGAATCCCGTATCAAACGTTATCAGAATGGCGAAAGAAACGAAGCCGATATGGCGAGAGAGCGCATGTTGGAAGCGGAACAAGAAGACAGGAAAAAAGCCGTGAAGAAGAACTTGAGGAAGAAATCAAGGAATTAAAGAAAGCAAATGAGATACTGCAGG
>JAVBPP010000032.1:0-46020 GCA_031549535.1 Oscillospiraceae bacterium | reverse complement strand
TTTTTGCATTATGCAATTGGTGACGGTTTCTTCGCCGTGCTCCGGCGTTGCTCTGTCGGTATTGCTGCTTTGCTTCGACCTCCTAAAACGTCCAATCAGTTGTCGTTCTTCCACTTGAGCTGAAAATGGGGAAACTCAAGTGCAATGTAACATTGACACGGCTCGGCGCATATGCTATAGTGAAACCGGTGCAAGTAATTCTGCACCGCAAACAGAAAAATCTGAGCAGGCGATGCCCGGGCGGGCATGGGGCCGGGCCGATTACGGCAGCAGAATGTGAATAGTTCATACATCTGTGGGACAGTAATGTTGTTCCATAGGTGTATTTTTTTATTGGAAAGGGGCGATTGTGATGCAGCCAAAAGACGCGGAAAGGCTGGCGATGCGCGTTTCCGCCAACACAATGCTCGGCAATGTGCTGCTGAGCGCCGCAAAGCTCGCCGCAGGGCTGTTGGGGCATTCGACAGCCATGGTTTCGGACGCGGCGCATTCGCTTTCGGATGTGCTGAGCACCATCGTTGTGATGATTGGCGTGAAGCTTTCCGGAAAGGAGGCGGACGAAACCCACCCTTACGGCCACGAGCGCCTGGAATGCGTTGCCGCAATGCTATTGGCAGTAATTCTATTTGCGACCGGGCTTTTAGTCGGTGCCGCGGGGCTGCGGAGCCTGCTGGGCGGCGCACAACGGGAAAACGCCGCGCCCGGCTGGATTGCCCTGGCGGCGGCGGTTCTGTCCATTCTTGTGAAAGAGGGCATGTATTGGTATACCCGCCGTGCGGCAAAGCGTATTACTTCCGCCGCACTCATGGCGGACGCCTGGCACCACCGTTCCGATGCATTTTCCTCCGTGGGCAGTTTAATTGGCATTGCGGGGGCACGGCTGGGTGTACCCGAAATGGATGGCATTGCAAGCATCGTCATCAGCCTGTTTATTTTGTTGGCCGCGCTGCGCATTTTCCGGGACGCCACCGCCCAACTGACCGACCGCGCCTGTGACGCGGAAACCCGGGAGAGAATTTGTGCGCTCACCCTGCAGCAGGAGGGCGTTGCGGGGATTGATTTGCTGCGCACCCGGCAGTTCGGCAGCCGAATTTACGCCGAAATGGAAATCAGCGCGGACGGCAACATCTCCCTTTGTGATGGGCACAGTATTTC
Organism: Oscillospiraceae bacterium; assembly: GCA_031549535.1. Classification (GTDB taxonomy): domain Bacteria; phylum Bacillota; class Clostridia; order Oscillospirales; family Acutalibacteraceae; genus JAVBPP01. Next base: position 44,865 of record JAVBPP010000032.1, on the reverse strand, counting down.
TCACCGAGTGCATGACAGCATTGAGCAGCAGCTGCCGCGTGTGAAGCATTGCACGGTGCATGTCAACCCGGCGGGGCCGGAGCTGTGAATCCAGTTCCATCCCGCCCCGTTCCACAACGGCAACGCTCTTGCGTCCAAAGGGCTGCCGGGGCTGCTCCCGCCGTTGATTGCCCGGCTGCGGCGTATCCCCTACTTCCCAAACCGCTTCTTGTAGTAATCATCCGTTCTGTCTTTTAACTGCGCGAGGCGCTCGCCCGCCTGTTTGTCACCCAGCAGATACAGGCGCATGAGGATACCCTCCTCCTGGCAAAGCAGGGCTTGGGGAGCGAAATAGTGCTCCAACAGAAAGCGGGTGTAAGAGACCAGGCGGTAACTGCCGTGGACAGAATAATTGACCGAATCCGCATAGACCTCCACCGGGGCAGTCATACCCTTACGCACAGCTGAGAGTATGCTTTTTGTTTCATTCTCCTGCGCAAAAACGATGGTATACATTTTATTGAACAATCCTCTGTTAATCGTTCCGTGGGAGTCGCTTGCGCCAAGGACAGGCATGGCACAGCCCTGCGCACGCAGCTCGTTGTAGAGCGCGGTCTGCATGTTATTTTCATGCGCGGTTTGCCCGCCAATCAGCTCAAATGCATCAAACTCCGTCCCCATCAAAAACAGGCGGGAAAGTTCCGGCGGCACATTGTACATATCCGCAATCCAAAACGGGTGGCAAAACACCGCCAAGCCGCCGAATTCCTTGATTTTCCGCGCTGCCCAGATACAGGCAGCATAGGTAAATGCATCCTCGTAAGGAAGTTCCTCCGTCTGCATGATTTCTTCCACTTCGGCGTAGTAATCATCCATTTCATTCTCATACAGGGCATTGACAGAACGGTTGCCGCCGAAATGAATGATGTGCACATAGTTGCCGGGCGTGTGCACCTCCTCACCGTTGACGATGCGCATGCCGAGCGGGATATCCGCAAAGGCTTTCTGTGCTTCCACAGAGGGCGCATACTCCCGATGGTCGGAAACGACTGTAAAGTCAAACCCCTGTGCACGATAGCTGGAAACCGCCGCCGCCGGAGTCTCCTTGCCGTCCGAGCGGCAGGTATGCACATGAAAGTCGCCCTTCAGTGGGCGCAGGGCAAACAAATCCGCCTCCAGCGCATATACCGAGAGTTCCACAAGCATATCTTTTTTGCCTGTTTGATAGATGCGGATGAAGCATTCTTCCTCCCTGTCGCAGCAATAAGCAAAGCACAGGCAACCGTTTTGCACGGTGCACTCACACTCGTTGCCCTGCGGCGCATAGTCGCCATAGGGCGTACGCGTCAAGGAACACACCTTTACAGTGTACTGCTTCGTATCGTCAAAAGTAAACTGCGTTTCCAACGGTTGGACTGTAAATTCCGTTTGCTTATTCACCGGAACAACCAGGGGGTGAATGGCATAACGGTAGAGTTCTGTCTTCATATGATATGATTCCATTTCTGTTTATTTTTTTAGCAGGATGGTTGTAACACTCTGATCACCCAGGGTGATTGCGCTGTTAAACGCACCGTCGTAAGTCTGCTCACAGTTATGCGCATCATCCGTCGTAATAATCTGCATGGAAGCATAGCTGCCATCCAGTTGAACCTTGATATCCTTCCCCTCATTGTTCACAAGCACGAGGACGACATCCTCGCCGTCCGCAAAGGCAACACTTGCCAGCTTACTGAAAAAGCCTTTGGAGTCCCGCAGGCCGATGCGCGTTGCGCCCGGGCGAATGAAGCTTGTAAACTGGCGGTAGGCATAATAGCGGTTACATAGTTCAAAACGGCCAAAATTGTCATATTCACAAATCAGCCCATCTGTAATATTTTTCCCGTCCACCAGCGCGGGGCCGCTGACTGCCGTCCAGCTCTGCCAGGTTACGGCTTGCAGCAGGGTTAAATCTTCTACAATCACGTTGGCCATAACCATGCCGCTTTCAATGGAAGGGGCATCCGTTTTGCAGGGCAGCTCACACCACTCGCTCATGTTAAACTTCCACTGCGGATACCTTGCCTCAAACAGGCTGCCGATAGCCCATTTTTTCCACAGATTGTGATCCAGTCCATAGGAGTGCCCATCAAAGGAATCCGAAACCTTACGGAAGTTGGGATTGTTCAGCAAAAGGGACTGATAAAACTCGTTGTTGACCCACAAATCCCCAAGTTCCGGCCCGTATAACTGATAGGACGACCCCCGCTCCACCATTTCCTTAGCAAACAGGCAGAGCAGCTCCGCCGCTTTGGCTGCTGTGTAGTGGCAGCCCTCCTGGCCGACCCAATCCCCGCCCCAGCCCCAGTTTGGCTCATTGATGGGGGAAATGCCGCGAATCGGGTAGCCCTGCGCCACAAACCAATCGGCAATTGTTAAAAGATAATCCACAAACGCCTTGTAATTCTCACGCGGGAGATTGGACTCATATTCCGTTAAACCGCCGGAGGCCTGCCCACTCTTCGTCATGGAAAAATGCGGGCTGTTGCAAAATAGGATAACACTCTGCGCACCATTTGCAATTGCCTTATCCAGCATGCGCCGCGCGTTTGCGTCACGAGTAAAATCATATTCATATTTGCCCGTTTCGGGATTCAACACATAAAAGCTTTCCGTCCTGCGCTTTTCTTCATTATGAATGCGCGTGTTTGGATTATCTTTTTCCCCCGCGCCGACATTATAGCGGTAAATATCAAGTCCGAGTCCGCTCTCGCGATTGAACAGAGCCTGCGCGAGCATATCGGAGTCAGCCTCGCCCGCAATCATCTGCGCCCACCACGCGCCGCTGGTGCCGAAGCCCTCAAACTCTTGATAGCGCTCCTGCGTGAGAATTTGCAGCTTATGGCTCCCGTCCCCAGGGAAAACCAGACCCAAAACACCAAGTAACAGAGAAATAACAAAACTGAACAGACGAAGTAACGTTTTCATCGGATAACCGCCTTTCCTGCACAAATTATTCGCGATAAATTCCCTCTTCCCGCCAGATGCGGTGCATGAGCTCGTAGCGCTCCAGCGAAAGCCCTGTGTAAACACAGTTTGAGGTGGAGAAAATAAAGCCCGGAGCCTCCAGGCCGATGCGCAGCGTCTCTCTGATATTGTGCTCGCACGCCTCCTGCGTCCCGGTTTGCAGCAGGCCGCAATTGACATTGCCAATCAAGCAGACTTTGTCGCCATACAGGCGGCGAATCTCCGCAAAATCCACGCCGCCCTGCGGGTCAAGCGAATGTAGGGCGTCCGGGCCGCAGTCCACCATCTGCTTTGCGATGGGGTTGATGTTGCCGTCCGTATGCTTAATGACGTAATAGCCCATTTCATGGTAGCCCGTGATGACCTGCTTGAGATAGGGCTCCACAAATTCCCCAAACAGCTCCGGGCTGAAAAAGGGCTGGGTGTTAAAGCAATAGTCCGAGCAAAGCGCAAACCCATCCACCAAACCCGCGCCTGCCGCCTTGAGCTTTGCAGCGTGGGCAAGGGAGCCCTCCGTACGCAGCGCGGCGTAGCCCTTCAGCTCGTCCGCCTCCTCATACATCCGGCGCGAAAACTCAATCATATCGTTGCCGTTGGGCATGGAATAGGTCGGGTCGCCGTGGAGCATGATAAAGTATTTCTCACCGCTCTTCTCGCGGATACGCGTCAGCAGGGCGATGGTGCTGTCAAAATCCCCGGGATTGAGCTGGCAAAAAATCGCGGAGTGGTGATAGCGCTCGGCGATATCAATATACAGCTGCGCCATGTCGTCAATATGCAAGTCCCGTTCCGTTTGGGACATTTGATTCCACTGGTGGTACTTGCGATGATCGGGGTGCAGCTTGCCGAAGGCCTCCATGGTGAGGTAAAACACCAGTTCGAAATGCGGCACATGCCCCGTAATCGGTTCCCTGCGCAGGGCTTTGATAAATTTTTCTCTGGGCGTCATGACATTTTCTCCTTAAAAAATACCCCGCCTCCGCAGGCCTCTGCGGGCAGAAGCAACGGAACCGGGGTATCTGTTGTAATTAACCTTGCACGCCGTTTAATTTTTCCTCCGGCGTTATCTTGGCGCAGGGGGCGGTTGCCTCGGGGAAGATTTGCAGCGGGGCAGCCCAGCGCACCGCGTTGATGAGTATTTTCTGCACCTCCGGCATGTGATAAATGGGAAAGCTTTCATGCCCGGGCTGCAGATAGAAAACCTTGCCGTTTCCGCGCTGCCAGGTGCAACCGGAGCGGAACACCTCTCCGCCGGAAAACCAGCCGATAAACACCAGCTCCTGCGGCTCCGGAATATCAAAGCGCTCGCCGTACATTTCCTCGTTGGGAATCTCTAGGTAGGGCGGTAACCCCTGCGTAATGGGGTGAGCGGGGTTGACGACCCATAGGCGCTCGTGGTCATCCTTCTCGCGCCACTGCAGGGTGCAGCTGGTGCCCAAAAGCTTTTTAAAAGGCTTGGAAAAATGCGCGGAGTGCAGGGCGATAAAACCCATGCCGCGCAGCACACGCGCGTGCACCTTCTCCACAATTTTATCCGGCACCATATTATGCGCCATATGCCCCCACCAAATGAGGACATCTGTGTTTTCCAGCACTTCATCGGTCAGCCCACATTTGCGCTGCTTGAGCGTGGCGGTACGCACTTGAATATCCTCCTGCGTTTTCAATGCGGCAGCGATGGCTCCATGTATCCCTTTGGGGTAAATTTCGCCGACCTCTTTGCTGAGTTTTTCATGCAGACCTTCATTCCAAACAGTTACGCGAATCATCTGTTATCCTCCTCATAAAAAAGCAATTATGCTTTGACTGTTTCTTTCTGCTCTGCCTGGGCTGCGCTCTCTTCCGGCGCTGTCTCTTGAAACTGCAGTTGTGCTGCGGGCTGCTGCGCCTTTTCTTTGTTTGCGTAAACTAGGGCGAACAGGAACATGCACAAAAAACCCAGGTTTGGCGCGGCAATTCCCAGCCATTCAAACGCCCCGGGGGCAATGTTGCCCAAAAGAGTCCCCAAAGGGAGCAGAAGCATGGAGGTGAACAGGCAGAAATAACGCGGATAAATGGTTCTTTTACGCAAGATGCCGAAGCCGTAAATAATCGGCAGCAGTAAAAAGCTGGCACCGTAAAGCACAATATAAATGGGATAATAGGTGTAACCAATTAAGTCAGCGCTTTTCACCGCGAGAGAGGCCTGGCCATCCACGGCAAATGCCTGATACAGCACGGGCTGCATCGCAAAAATGCCCTGGCTGAGCAGGTTGCCGATTGTAATTAAAAAGCCCAAGCCATAAATGACGCCGGCGCGCTTGGGGCGCGTAAGAGCAATTTGCCGTTTTACCGCCGCAAAGCCAAGCAGCACCAAGGGTGTTGCCACAATAGCCAGTGCAATGGAAAGCGGAAAACGCCAGGAGGCCATATCCGCCCACGCCGTGTCGACAAGCGCCATGCTGCCCGTTCGGTGCGACTCAAGCGACCCCGTAAACAACTGAAACAGGTCGCTCAGCATGAACAATACAACGCCGATGAGCCCCATAATGGCTTGTTTTTTTGTGTTTGCCTCTTTCTTTTCCCCCATAATAATACCTCTCTCTCATTTGACGGCGATGCTATTCATTAATCCAAACAACATCCTGCACCGTTACAATATCCACATTATAACGCCCCGTTGCGCAAATGTCCAGCCTGTTATTTTCGGCTTTGAAGCTGTAAATCCGGTTGATACCCTGCTCGCAGGCGTTGCTTGTGAAGTCGTCTGTATAGAGCACACCCTCTGCCTGTTTGCCGAACACAAGCAACTGCAGCTCCAGCTGCCCGCCTTGATACAGCGCCTGACTGTTTTGCAGCAGGGGCAGCACGGTGCCCGCGCGCACAAACACGGGAATTTGATCAATCGGATATTCCAGTTCATAATCCCTGCCGCCCGCAAACTTTTTATGGCTGAAGAAGCAATACCACTCCCCCTTGGGCAGGGTGATTTCCACTCGCGTTTCCGGCGCGGTGAGGGGGTAAGCGATGATAGCGTCACCAAACGAGATGCCGCCTACTGCATCGCTTGCCAACCCGCGACATTCGGGGTAATCCAGTTCCAGGGCACGCACCGGGGGCACACCCTCACAATAATAGCGGTAAAACGCGGTGTAAAGGTAGGGCACCAAACTGCTGCGTAACTGCATAAAACGGCGGCAATCCGCCCGCAGGGCATCCGCATCCGGCAAGCGCTCGTTTCCCCAATTCGCCTCACGGTTATAATTCTCCCACATGGGGTGGGGCATAAACCAAATATTCAATTCCAGCTTAGGGGAAAATACGCCGGTGAGCATGCGGCGGTATAAATCTGCCTTGCTTTCCGCCGTGCGGATTTCCGGGGAATAGAGGATGCCGGAAAAGCCCATGTTACGCACCATGCTGATGTAGTCCGCATGGCTGTACCAATCACTGTAAAGCAAAAACGGATAGGGCGCGGCATAGCAGTGTTGGGCGCGCACCTCGCCCCAGGTGCGCAAGCCCCGTCTGCGGTATTGTTCGCAAAGCGTCTGCTGGTAGAGCATGGGCAGCAGGGCGTGCATCTGCTCCCCGTCCAGGCCGGAGGGGAAGCGCGTGTGCTCCGGAAAGGACCAGTAGCCGGTGTAATCGGAATTATCGCACTCATCGCACTTAAAGCCCGCAACGCCCTGTTCCAGCAGGTAGCTGTTATGCCAGCCGCCGAAAACTTCCCTTGCTTTTTCCAGCGAAAGATCCGGCACCAGGCCGCCCCAGACCTCATAGTCTGCGGCATACGGTTCCATTTGTGCATAGATGGGACTGTCCGGGTGGATAAACACATGCTCCCAGAGGTTAATCTTGTAGCCCATTTCCCGCAGGCTCCGGAGCGTCTGTTCATAATCGGAATAGCGTTTTTTATCAAACTCGAAGGTGCAGGAATAGGCGTGGGAATGCCAGCCGGGCTCCAGGCCGTAAACGGTGACGGGCATTTCCTCCCTGCGCAGCTGCTCCGCCATGGCGAGGGCCTCTACCTGGTCAAACTTGCCGCAGGCGCGGTACCACACACCAAGACCCCAGAGCGGGGGCATTGCGCCGCCGCCGGAAAACAGGATATAGCGCCGGTTGACATCCGCCGCGTCCTTGCCCGCAAAGAAATAACCGTGCAAGCCCCGAACACCCGTGACCTCCGCCGTCACCTCACCGTCATGTTGCCTGGTGCCATAAAGCTCCTGCTCGCTGCTAAGCAGGCTGTCATGGCCGCCCGCCGCATCGCCTGCTTTGGCATGCCGCTTAGAGGAGGCGCAGTAAAAACAGCTGTAACGCAGGGTATCCAACAACAGGCCGTAACCTGCTGTGGAAATATAAAACGGAATGGGTGCGTGGGAATTACCCGTATCCCCCCGCGCATCCGCATTGGTTTTGAGCATGCGTTTTTTGCCCGCCTGGTTGACTTTTCCGCTCTGCAGGCCAAAGCCGTACAGCTCCTCTTCATAAGAAAACGGCACAGAAAGCAACGCGCCGCGGCTGCCGATTTCACAGCGGATGGCGTCTTCCTCCATCGGCAGTTCGGCCTGCGGCAGCGCGTTCAGTTCTTTTTCACGCGGCGGAATCATGCGGTAGGCACTCGGTTCAAACTCCTCCCGCACGCCGCAGCTGAATTCATAAACTCCGGGGTAAATTTGCTTCAGTTCCATAATCAAAGCGTTTCCGTCAAAGACATAAAATCCAGCTTCTGCATCGCCGTGCGCGGCAGCGCATCCATGATAACGATTTCGCGCGGCACGGAATAGGCGGGCAACTCCGCCTCAAACAGCTCCATGAGCTCCTTTTTGCACAGCTCGTGGTCTAAGTCAATACCCAAAGAAAGGTACAGCCGCACTATGGGCTTTTTCTCCTTTGTATAGCCCTGCACAGCACAGGCTTCGCGCACAAAGTTTTTGGTTTCGGCCAGGGATTCGACATCCCCGGGGTAAACATTGTAGCCGGAAATAATAATCAGACGCTTTTTCCGCGCGGAAAAGTAAAAATAACCGTCCTCATCCTGATAGCCGATATCGCCGGTGAGAACCCACTCCACGCCGTTTTCATCGATGTAGAGCCCCTCTTTCTCCCGCCCGTCTTTGGTGAAATAGCCTTTCATCACCGTGGTGCCGGAAACCACAATTTCGCCCTTTTCCCCGGGAGGAAGCGGCTGTTTGTTCTCGTCCCAAATTTCCATGCGAATTTCATACAGGGGCTTGCCAATGGAATTCTCGCGCAGGTCATACACGCGGTTGCCGGAACAGGCTGAGGAAACCTCGGTTAAGCCGTAGCCCCGCAGCAAGCGGCCGCTTGCGCCCCATTTTTCCAGATGGGCATTAAACTCGCTGATAACCTGTTCGCTCACCGTATCCCCCCCACAGGAGAGCACATGCAAATGCTTTAAATGTGGGCCGTCAAAATTATCCTCCCGCATGATTTTTTGAAACATAGCGGGAATACCCGCAATGAGATTGATTTTATTGATGTGCATCACCTGATTAAAGCGCTTTGCATTGAATTTAGACATGGGAATCACCCGTGCGCCGTGGCACAGCGGCAGGTGCATAGAAAGCGCCAACCCGTAGGCGTGAAACAGCGGCAAAACCGCAATCATAGCCCCCTCGCCGGGTGCATCGCAGGAGACGGTGTCGTTGAGCTTAAACACCTCTTCGTTGATATTTTTGCTACTTAAACGGATGGTTTTACTTTTACCCGTAGTGCCCCCGCCGCACAGATACACCGCGTCATCCTGCGCATTCCCGGAAAGCCCCTTGGAGGGACGTTGCCCCTGCAGGGCCTTTTCAAACGTCGTCCAGCGCTTCAACTTGCGCACAGCGCCGCCTTTGAGGTTGGAAAACAGCTTTACCGCCTCTTTCCGCCCCCGTGCGGCATAGTCGGAAAGGGAGCAGATGACGCTGGGCAGCTCCAGTCGTTTGATGGTGTCAATATACTTATCTGCCAGCACGTCCATAATCATAATACCGCGGGATTTGGTATCTTCCATCATTTCCTGCACAAAATTGGGGGCGGAAAGCGGATGAATAAAGTTGGAAATGGCACCGATTTTATTCAGCGCATAAAACGCAACCAGGCTCTGCACACTGGTAGGCAGCAAAATGGTGTAGACCTCGCCGCGCTTCACCTGAAGCGTTTTCGAAAAATAACTTGCAAGGCAATCCACATCCCACAAAAATTTAGCAAGGGATGTTCGCTTGCCAAAATGCTCAACCGCGTCATATTCCCCGTAGCGCTGCACATTGTAGCGCAAATATTCATAGCAGTTCATGTTCCCCGTCTCTAATAAAGCCATAGCCCCTCCGCCTTTTTTCTTGTTCTGTTGCTCCCTCGATACATTATTTCACATTTTTGCGGATTATACCATATCTGTTTGGCAGATTACAACTGCGGCGATGTAAATTCTTTTTGAATTTTCCCATAAAAACTGTCATTTTTTCATCCCCCGCGCAATATGGTATAAGGACCGGAATTGTATGAAGAACACCACATAACGGAGGGACAGCTATGGCTGAAAACATGGATCAACTTATCGAGAAATATAAACGCGAGCTCATGCAGCTCGGCAGCAGAGGCAAACAGAAAAAGCCGCCGGAATCCAGTTCGGCTCCCCAGCCCGCGCCAATGCCACCCAAAGCGGAAGCGCCAAAATCGCAACCGGAACCCACGCAGGCCCCAATCGCCGCGCCCGTGCCGCCGCCCGCGCCGGCTCCAAACCCCGTGCCTGTGCCGCCGCCCCTGCCGGCTCCAATCCCCGTGCCTGTGCCGCCGCCCGCTCCGGCTCCAATCCCCGTGCCCGTGCCGCCGCCCACACCGGCTCCAATCCCCGTGCCCGTGCCGCCGCCTGCGCCGGCTCCCATTCCCACTCCCACTCCTGTGCCGCCGCCCACGCCGGTTCCAATTCCCGTGCCTGTGCCGCAGCCCGCGCCGGTTCCGGTGCCCACACCCATGCCGCGCCCCGCGCCGGATACGCCGGACACGGCTCCTTGGAAACCGCTCCCCGCCACAGAACCGCCGATTGGGATGCCCAAATCCATTACGCCTCCACAGGCAAGCTGTTTTCCGAAGTTCTCACAGGAGGAGCCCGCTCGGGCTGAAAAGCCGATACCCGCACCGCCGGATTCCACGAAACCTAACACGTTTTGCGTGGAAGAGTACGGGTGGACGCCAGGCAACGCCGCGAACGGCAACGCGCAGGAGCCGATGGCAGAAGGCCAGGAGGAGCGCGAAGATTGGCGCGCGCAGCAATACCGCAACCGCGTGCAGCAAAGCATGCTCGAGCGTTCGTTGCTGCAGCGGGAAATGATGCAGCAGCAAGCATCACAGCAGCAGGCACAGAACATGCGCGGCCCGCAATACGGTGTACGCCCCGCGGCCGGTGCACAGCGTTCTATGCCCGCCCAACAAACGCAGCAGACGCAGGTGCCCCGAAGACCCGCGGCAAACCCCTCCCCCGCCGACGCAGACCCCTTCGGTGTTATCATTCCCGGCATATCCCCCGAAAACTTAACCCGGTTGCAGGAACTCAGCAAACAGGAAAACGTGCGCCCGGATTTAACAAACTTTTTGGATTCGGACTATGGCCGCGGCACATTGAAGGTGCAGACCTTTGCCGCAGACGGTGTTTTCCCCATCGGTAACGCGCGCGTTGTCGTGTTTAAAAGTGCGGGCGGCAAAAACTACTTACTGTATGACAAACTGACGGATTCCAACGGGTTTGTGGAGGATTTGATTCTGCCTGCGCCCCGTGCAGACGAGGTGCAAAGGCAAAATATCCCCTCCGGCAGTTTCAGTATTTTGGTGGAGCACCCAAACTATTTACGCGCCTTGTTCCCAAGCATCACGGTGTATGACGGCGTGGAATCCATTAAGCCCGTGTTCTTAGTCCCGAAAGGCCCCGGCACGCGTGAGCCAGCCCCGGTAGAATTTGAATAATACCAATCACAATTAATACCAATCATCATTAAGAATACTTCCTGCAAAATTCGGCAAGAACGCATACACGAAACGCTCGTTACCGAATTTTGCAAGTATTCTAAAGGGTGATTGGTATAAAATATAAAAACCGCCACGCATGGGCGCAAGCGAAACTTGCCCATACGCGGCGGTATTGCCACAGTCTATCGTTCCCTATTTGTAGGCTCCGCCTCATAGTCCGCCTGCGACGTGGTTCTGGCCGTTTGCGTTTCACTGGATGGCCGAGTGGTGCTGCTCTCCGTCGTTTTTTTTGTTTGCGGCTGCGTTGCATGCGTTGTGCTGCCCGGCTGTGTTGTCTTGGCCGAATCAGCCGTGGTGGGAATCTCTATTTTATCGCTCGCGGTATTGGGTCGGAACGGCGTCTGGCTATCCAGCGTTAAATCAAGTGTCCCCTGCTGCAAAGCGTTGGAGTTTTCCATATCCAGCAGCACGCGTTTTGCCCAGGCCAGGCGCTGCTGAAAATCCGTCCGCGCACCGAGCAACAAGCAGATTTCATTTTGGTAATACAGCCGCACATCCGAGCTGCTGCGCAAATCTATCCCCGTTATGTGCTCCCGCATGCCGCTCTGCTCCGCCGCCGCCAAGATATCCCGCAGCAGGGCGAGCGTATCCGTCCCGTAGGCGTCCGGCCGCAGGCTTACACGCTCGCCGGGCACGGCGGGTTTGTCCAGCTCCGGCAGATTGAGAACCAGACTCGGCTGTGTTTGTTGCATTTGGGCGTTTCCCTCTTCCAGAACCTTGCCGTTTTCGTCCAACAGCAGCGGCACCGCGCCGGCGTTCACGGCGAGCGTAAGCTGCGTCTCCTTTACCTGAAACTGAATCTTATAGGGGAAAACGCGTTTCAGCGTCACCTCCTGCACGAAGGGCAGGGTGCGCAGAATCGCCTGCTGCGCCTCCTCCAGCGGGGCAAGCAGCATATTCATTCCCAAGGCAAGGCCAGAGGCCTGCCAGACCTCCTCGGCGCTGTATTGCTCACTGCCCACAACTTGATACGACTCTATCTTCACCATTTTACTGAGCATTCCAACAATGGCAATCGCCAACGCCAACAGAACGGCAACAGGCAAAGACACAAGCAGCATCCGCCTGCGCCTTTGCCGTTTTCTCTTTTTCTGCTGCTTCTTCAGCTGATTTTGCCGCCGCAGTTTTTCCTTATCCTCCTGCCGCGGGGGTGGGGCCGGGTTCCTCGTACTCATGCACTACCTCTCTTTTCACATCCGCGCCCAAACTGTTCAGGCAATTTTCAAAATCCTCGCAGCCGCGGTCAATCCAATGCGCGTGGCTGATTCTTGTGATTCCTTTTGCGGCAAGGCCCGCAACGGCCAGCGCCGCACCGCCGCGTAAGTCCTCAGCAATTACGGTAGTGCCGTAAAGCTCCGGCACGCCCTCCACCACGGCCATGCGGCTTTCCACCTCAATCTCCGCGCCAAGCCTGCGCAGCTGCGCCACATGCTTAAAGCGTTCGTTAAACACATTTTCCACGAGCATGCTTGTGCCGCGCGCAAAGCAGGCCATCGCCATTAGGTTCGCCTGTGAGTCCGTGGGAAAGCCCGGATAGGGCATGGTATGTATGGTGCGGAACCGGCACAATTTGCGCGGTGCCTGAATGGTAAGCTCTCTCTCCCCCGTCTCCAGCTCACAGCCGGTATCGGCAAACGCGCCGAAGGTGGGTTTGATATCGTCCGGGCAAACATCTGTTAAGCGCAGCCTGCCCTGCGTCACCGCCGCGGCCGCCATGAGCGTAGTCGCCATGATACGGTCGGGAATGATGCGGTGCTCACAGCCGTGCAGTTTTTTGACACCTTCGATATAGACTGTCCCCTCCCCCGCGCCGCGTATCTTTGCGCCGCAGCGGTTCAGAAACATTGCCAAATCGCAGATTTCCGGCTCACGTGCCGCGTTGATGACGGTGGTCGTCCCCTGTGCGGTAGCGGCCGCTATCATAATATTTTCCGTTGCCCCAACACTGGGCAGGGATAGGGCAATGGCCGTCCCCTCCAGCCTGCCCTGCTTTTGGCAAATCTGCCGCCCGCCCTGCTGAATCAGCGTAGCACCCAACGCCTGCATGGCAATCAGGTGGAGATTGATGGGGCGCTGGCCGATGGGGCAGCCGCCGGGGTCTGAAAACTCCACCTGCGTAAAGCGGGAAAGCAGCGGGCCTAAAAAGATAATAGAGGAACGCATCTCACGCATCATGGTTTCCGGAATGTCCCAGCGTTTGATGCCGCGTGCGTCAACCGTGACAGCATCACCCTCCTGCCATACCTTACAGCCCAGGTATTCTAAAATGGCAATGGTGTTGCTAACATCGGACAGGCGCGGGCAATTTTCAACCGTGCAGATACCCTCTACCGCGGCGGCGGCGGCCAAAATGGGCAACGCGCTGTTTTTGGCACCCTGAACACGCACCTCACCGCCCAGCCTTTTGCCGCCCTGTATGACTAACTCCGTCATATGTGTCATCACACTCTCCTTCATATAACATACAAAGCGGCGTCTGCTTTGCCGCTTTGATTCATCATATGTCAAAGAATGGAATGTGGTTAATTATGGGGCTTTATGACCCCTTGGACCACGTTATAAATCTCCTCATTGGCATTTAGTTTTGCCATTGCTTTGGCGTTGCTTCCTATCTCCTGCCGCCGTTCGGGGTTTTGCAGCAGGCCGTCCACTTCCTTCGTCAGGCTCTCCCCGCTTAAATCCTTTTCCTCCAGCAGCAGCGCGGCACCCCGGCTGACCAGGGACATGGCGTTGTGGAACTGGTGGTTTTCTGTAAGATAAGGGGAAGGTATTAGGATGGACGCCTTGCCCAGCGCCATGAATTCATTGATGGAGCTGGCACCCGCGCGGCAGATGACAAGGTCGGCGGCGCTGAGTACGCGCGCCATATCCTCAATATAAGGGCGAATACGAACGGCGCTTTTTTCCCCAACTTCCGCACCCGCGTCCTGCAGGCGCTGCAACGTTTCCTCACAGCTTTCTGCCCCGCCCGTTGCGTGGAGGAAGATGCAGTCTTTTTGCCTATGCTTGGCCAACAGCATGGCAAGCACCGCGTCGTTAATCGGCTTTGCGCCCAGGCTACCGCCCATGGAAAGCACCAGGGGTTCATCATCCGGAATACCCAGTTCAAAGCGGCTGAGTGCCCGGTCCGCAGCAAGCAGCTCACCGCGAATGGGCATGCCCGTGATGACGCAGGGGTTCTTCGGCTGCAGATGCTTCGCGGCATCCTCTGTGGTGAGCATCACCGCATCCACCCGCTTGGCAAGCGTTTTGTTGGCGACGCCGGGGAAGGAGTTGGATTCGTGAATCGCCGTGGGAACGCCCAGCTTTGCCGCCGTGCGCACCACAGGGGCGCTGACATAACCACCGAAGCCGATACACACATCCGGCTGAAAATCACGGATATATTCCTTCACCTTTGCGCCGGACTGCTGCATTTGCAGCACCAAACGCGCGTTATGTTTCAGTGCGGCGAAATTTTTCCCGCGTTTCATGCCGCTGATTACAATGGTTTTAAAGTCATATCCTGCGGCGGGGATGAGCCGCGCCTCCATGCGGTCCGGCGTGCCGATGAACAGAATCTGTGCATCCGGCTCCCGCTGCCTGATATAACCCGCAACCGCCAGCGCGGGATTGATGTGGCCGCCGGTTCCCCCGGCCGCGAACAGATAGCGCTTTCCCCTCATGGATTGTTGCACCCCATTTAATTTATAGTTTCGGTAATTTCGCATAGCGCGAGACGGAGAGCACCATGCCCATTTCCGCCAATAGAATCATCAGCGATGTTCCGCCGTAGCTGAAGAATGGAAGGCTGATGCCGGTATTCGGCACTGTGCCGGTGACGACGGCGATATTCAGCGCCGCCTGTAGCCCAACCTGGAAACAAATGCCCATCACAAGCAGGCTGGAATAGCGATCCTTCGCGCGCAGGGCGATGACAAAACCGCGCCAGACGAGCAAAACAAACAGCAGAATAATCAACAGAGCGCCAATGAAACCGAGCTCCTCGCAAACAACGGCGAAGATAAAGTCGTTCTGCGGTTCCGGGATAAATAAGTGCTTTTGCTTGGACTGCCCCAGCCCCGCGCCGAACAGACCGCCGGAGCCAATGGCGTAAAGCGCTTGATTGATTTGCCAGCGTGCGCCGCGCGGCTCAAAATCCTCATCCAGCCAAGCGGTGATACGCTCGCCCGCGTATTCCTCCAGCAGATGCGGATTGAGCGCAATGAATACGGCCGCCGCCGCTACCGCCCCCGCGGCGAGAACATACCAGCGGAATTTAATCCCACCCAAAAAGGTCATAACCATGCCGATGGAAAACATCAAAATTGTGCCGGATAGATGGTTTTCCATATACACAAGGCCGCACAACCCCGCCGTGACGGCGGCATAGGGCACCATCATCCAGGCGCTGTATTCAATCTTTTTCTGGCAGCGCTCCATGCTCCAGGCGCAGTACATCACCAGCGCAATTTTGGCAATTTCCGAGGGCTGCATGTTAAACGGTGTACCGGGGATACCAATCCAGCGTTTAAACTCTTCCTTGCCCGGGATAATATAGGGGTTCACCAGGGCATACGCCAAGAGGGCGAATGAAATCAAGAGCAAGAGAAAGGAAAAATCTTTAAACACATCATAGCGCACCTTGGAAATGGCGTACATGGCAATCAGGCCAACCACCGCAAACCCACCCTGGCGCATAATATAGTAGTAGGGGTTTTTCATGATATACAGGGCGTTGACATAGCTGGCGGAGAACATCATTACAAGACCGGCTGTCACCAGAATAAGCAAAATCAGGAAAAAGGTCAAGTCCATATTTCCGTGAGCCATGTATTCCTTAAACGTACGCGGCCTCAAAAAGCCGAAATAGGTTTTCGTAAGGCTATCCTGCTGCCCTTTGCTCTGCACCTGCGCAGGTCTTTGCGCCGCACGTTGCTGGGTCTGCTGCCTCGCCCTTGCTGTTGTGTTGTTCTGCAGCCGGCTGGGCTGCGTTGTGCGCTGCATACCGATTCCCCCTTTCCATTCCTTTCTTGCTTATGCCGCAACATACATGACTGCAATACCAATGAGGCAGCCGATAATCTGAACCGCCGTAAAGACACGGACAATTTTTATTTCGCTCCAACCGCTCATTTCAAAATGGTGGTGGATGGGCGCCATCTTGAACACGCGCTTGCCGTTGGTGAGCTTGAAGTAGCCGATTTGAATCACGTCTGACAGACCCTCAATCACATAAATGATACCCAAGGGCAGCAGCAGCAGCGGACAGTCCAACGCATAGGCCAGCGCCACGGCCATGCCGCCCAAAAACATGGAACCGGTGTCGCCCATGATAACCTTGGCAGGGTAATGGTTCCAGAACAGAAAGCCCACGCAGCCACCCGCAAGTGCAGACGCCGCCATAGAAAAGCCAAACAAACCGCGCATGGCCGCGATGACGCCGAAAGCAATCGCCGTTACCGTGGTAACGCTGGCGCAAAGGCCGTCCAGGCCATCCGTAAAATTAACTGCGTTTGTTGTGGCGTATAAAATTGCCGCGCCGAATATCCAGTGGAAAAAGCCCATCTTCATTTCGCCCAGGAACGGCACAAACATGGTTGGGTTTTTGCCGGAGGAAAGATAAAGTGCCAGCATATACGCCCCGATAACAAGCAGCTGGGTAACGGTTTTTTGCCCGATGGTAAGACCCTGGTTACGTTTTTTGACTACCTTAACATAATCATCCATAAAACCGACCATCAAAAAGGCCACCGCCATGAGGATCCCGCTCCATAGCTTGGTCTGCATCGCGTTCACGGCGGCTGTGCTGTCCCCTGCCATGAGCGTGTTGCCCGTTAAACCGTCAATGAGGAGAACCGCCACAATGGCAAGGATTGTGCCACCCGCAAACATTAGGCCGCCCATGGTGGGTGTACCCTCTTTTTTCTTGTGCCACTTAGGGCCGATATCCAAAATCGTCTGGCCGATTTTCAGTCTGCGCAACCAGGGGATAATCGGAAAGCCCAGCAGCGCGGTGATGCCGCAGGCCAAAACGGCGGCCAAAGCAATCAGGCTGTAATGATTCATCCCTGCGTTTCCTCCTCTTCCGGCGCTCGGTAGCCAAGCGCTTGATAAGCATATACGATAACATCATCCAACTTCATTCCGTTGGAAGCCTTGAATAACACAGCATCCCCCGGGGTGAGCAGTTCTGTCAGCCTTGCGGCGAGCGCCTCTTTATCTGTAAAGTGTTCTACCTTTGCAAGGCCGTCTTTCTTTGCACACTCGGCGGTCAAGGAAGAGTGTTCCCCCACGGTAAGCAGAATATCAACGCTCTGCCTTGCCGCTTCACGCCCGACTTCTTCATGTGCCTGCCTGGTGAAAGCGCCCAGCTCCAGCATATCGCCCAATACAGCGATACGCCGCGTGGCCTTGCTCTCCCGCAGTACGCTGAGCGCCGCGCGCTGCGAGTCTGGGCTGGCGTTATAGCAGTCCTCAATAAAGGTAATCCCCTTTACATCGCGTACCAGCTGCCTGCGCCCGGCAGGCCGATACTGCAACAGGGCTTTTGCCGCCTGCTCCGGGTCTACGCCGAGCAAAAAGCCCGCCGCAAAGGCTGCCAGCGCATTATACACATTATGCCGACCCGCCGTGGGCAGGGTAACCGGCTGTTCCCCTACCCCATAGTCCAGCACAAAGCGCACCCCCTCACCCGCGGCCTGCAAGCCATAAGCCTTGAAGCGGCAATGGGGGTTGTCGATGCCGTAGGTATAGACCGGGTGCCCCATAATAGCAGCCCCGGCCAACAGCGGGTCGTCCGCGTTGAGCACCACGGGGGCGTCCGGCGCAAGCCCCTCCAAAATTTCAAGCTTCGCTCTTAGGATGCCCTCTTTCGAGCCCAGCTTTTCGATATGAGATATACCGATATTCGTTAAAATGGCAAGGGTAGGCTTTGCCGCGCGTGACAGGCGTGAAATTTCGCCGAAATCACTCATACCCATTTCCAGCACGGCGACATCATAGCTTTCGTCCAAGCGAAACACAGTCATCGGCATACCGATTTCATTATTGAAGTTGCCCTCTGTTTTCAGTGTTTTATATTTCGCCTCCAGAACGCAGGCACACATTTCCTTGGTGGTGGTTTTGCCCACGCTGCCCGTGAGCGCCACCAATTGAAGCGGGAACCGACTGCGGTAATAGGCGGCCAGGGCAAGCAGACCCTCGCGCGTATCCCGCACGAGCAGCTGCTTTTCACAGCCGCAATCCCGCTCGCAGAGCACCGCCGCCGCACCCAGCTCCATCGCCTGCGCCGCAAAGCTGTGGCCGTCGAAGTTTTCCCCCTTCAGCGCAACAAACAAGCAGCCAGGTGTGAAGTCACGGGTATCGGTGCATACACTGTTATATTCTCCTGTGAAGTCTACTTGTATCCCAAGCGCCTTCGCCGCCTGGGCTATTGTCATAGTGTTCATACATCCAAACCTTTCGCCAGCAGTTCTGTTACAATCACGCGCTCATCAAAATCTATGGTTTTATCCCCCAGTATCTGGTAAGTCTCCTGCCCTTTCCCGGCGAGCAGCACAATATCCTGTGGCTTTGCTTTGCGCAGGGCATAGGCAATGGCGCGTTTGCGGTCTTTTTCTACATGTACATGTTTTGTGCCAAGGGGAATGCCTTTACAGATATCCGCAATAATCAAATCCGGATTTTCGCTGCGGGGGTTGTCGGAGGTCACAACGGCGATGTCTGCGCAGCGGGCGGCAATCTCCCCCATGAGCGGGCGCTTGCCCGCATCCCTATCCCCGCCGCAGCCAAACAGGCAGATGACCCGCGCTGGCGCAATCTCCCGCAGTGTTTTCAGCACATTTTCCAGCGCATCCGGGGTATGGGCGTAATCAATCAATACCGTGTAGTCCGTATCCGCCTGAACCCGCTCCAGCCTGCCGGGCACGGTTGTTTTTGCGATAGCCTGCTGTATCTGTTCCAGCGGAACACCCAGTTCCAGCGCCGTTACGGCCGCGCCCAGGGAATTGAGCACCGAAAAGCCGCCGGGAACGGGAAACTTGATTCTGCCGATGATACCGTTGCCGACCAACTCATATTCTACGCCCTGCGCACCGGTTTTGCAATTATGCGCCGTGTAATCCGCTTGGTCAAGCTCGGCAGAAAAGCTGGCTGTTCTGCCCGCGCTGGCGAGCAGCATATCTGCCGCCGCCGGATCATCCAAATTCACAACCGAGAGCTTTGCTTGGGCGAACAGCTGCTGTTTGGCTTTTTGATATGCCTCAAAGCTGCCGTGGTAATCCAGATGATCCTGCGTAAGGTTGGTGAAAAGCGCGGCGTCAAAAATCACCCCTGCAACGCGCTTTTGATCCAGCGCCTGGGAAGAAACCTCCATCACGCAGTGCGTGCAGCCCGTATCCACCATTTCACGCAGCAGGCGCTGCAGCTCCAGCGGGTCGGGCGTGGTCAGCTGCGCCCTGCGCTCCGCCCCCGCGATAACTGTTTTTACTGTGCCCAACAGGCCGGTGCGATACCCCTGCTGTTCCAAAATTTCTTTCAGCAAAAAACAGCTGGTGGTTTTGCCGTTCGTGCCCGTGACGCCGATGAGCGTCAACTCCCGCGCGGGGTAAGCGTGAAACGCAGCTGCGATATACGCGTAGGCTCGGCGGCTATCCTTTACCCGAATTTGCTGCTTAACGCCGACATCTTTTTGCACTACCACAGCCGCCGCACCCCGCTCCAGCGCCTGTTCTGCGACGCTGTGGCCGTCAAAGCGCTTCCCTTGAATGCACACAAACAAACAGCCCGGCACAACATAGGCAAAGCGATCCGTCACCGTTGTGATTTCCCTGTCCGCAATGGTTAATGCCTTTGCGTCCCACGCAAATAAATCTTGAAGCCTTGCCATGTCATCCCTCCGTTGCTAATCACTGAAATCCGTAACACCCTTGTTCGATTTGAAGTATACCGTCACATAGCTGCCGACCTCCACTTGGGTATCCAGCGGCTCGGATTGTTTATACGCGACGAGCTCGCCGCTTTGCAGCGTATTGCCGGAAATTTTAATGTTCAGGCTGCGGGAGGCGGCAAGGTTCGTAACCTCGTTGATCGAAAGGCCTATAAAATTTGGAACCTTGGTTTTTTCTGTTTTACTATTTTTTTGTGTATAAAGAATCACAACGCCGCCCTTGGAGACGGTTTTGCCCTCGGCCGGAATCTGAGAAATAACCTTTTCGCCGTCGCCCACTACCTTGGGGTTTAGGCCTGCATTTATCAGCTCCGCCTTTGCAGAGGCAACAGTTTTGTTTACAAGGCCGGGCGTTGTTTTATACAGCAGCGCAAGCTCTTCTTGCGTGTAGTTTGGCTTTACGTTGAGGTAGAGCAGCGAATCCTCCATCACCTTGGCCGCCACAGGCGCGGCAATCTGGCCGCCGCCGTGGGCACCTACGGGCTCATCAATGGTGATGAGAATAGCAAGACGCGCATCCTCCGCCGGAGCGAAACAGGCAAATGAGGTGACATAATAGCCCGGTTTGTTCAGCTTTTGGGATGTGCCCGTTTTGCCCGCCACGCTGTAGCCGGGGACATAGGCGTTTTTACCCGTGCCGCCCGCCACGACCATGCGCATCATTTCCGCCACCTGTTTTGCCGTAGCTTCAGAAACAACCTGGCGCTTGACCGTGGGTTTTGTTTCTTTAATAGTATTGCCGTTTTCATCCAGCTCTTTGGCGACGAGGTAGGGTGTCATCAGCTTGCCGCCGTTGCCGATGCTGGCAATCATGTTGATAATTTGAATGGGCGAGGCCTGAAAGGATTGACCGAAGGACATACTCGCAAGATCCACGGTGGACATCGTCTCCTTCGGGTGATAGGTCAGGCCCGGAACCGGCTTTGCCTCCGCAGGTAAATCAATCCCCGTTTTTTCAGTAAAACCGAAGGCCTCAAAGTATTGCCCGAAGCGCTCCACGCCCAGGCTCTGGCCAAGTGTGATGAAAAACGGGTTGCAGGAGTTCATCATGCATTCCGTATAGGTTTGGGTGCCGTGGCCTGTGGTTTTGTGGCAGTGGTAGGTGCGATCCTTCACCTGCAGCGCGCCTGTGCAGGTGAAGCGCGTATTGAGCGGGTATGACTTTTCTTCAATCGCCGCCGCCGCCACAACAATTTTGAACACGGAGCCGGGGTCATAGATATCGCTGATGCCGCGGTTGCGCCACATGGAAAACTTGGCGTTGTTTGTTTCCTTTTCTCTGTCAGCCGGTGCGGCAATTGCATCCAGCTGCGCCTTAAGCGCTTCATCCTGAATGGTTTGCGGGTTGTTTAAGTCGTAATTTGGTGTGCCCGCCATGCCGAGAATGGCTCCGGTCTTCACATCCATCACAATGCCGTAGGCCGCCTTGCTCTGGGTATCAATATGCACCTGCTCCAGCGCCTTTTCCAAAAATCGCTGAATCACTTCGTCAACCGTAAGCACCAAACTTTTACCTTGAACGGCGTCATGCATGGTTTCAAACTGCAGCGGCATATCATCGCTCCGGCCGTTGCGCGCGGTGATGCGCCGTCCGGGCGTGCCCGCTAAATCGTCATTATACCGCAGCTCCAGCCCGGAACGCCCGATATCATCATTGCCCGCAAAGCCGATGATGCCCGAAGCAAAGCTGTTGTGCGGATAATAGCGCTTGACGTCAATATCAATCCCCACCATGAGGTTGATGCCGACCTCCTGCTCCT
Source organism: Oscillospiraceae bacterium (assembly GCA_031549535.1). Classification (GTDB taxonomy): domain Bacteria; phylum Bacillota; class Clostridia; order Oscillospirales; family Acutalibacteraceae; genus JAVBPP01. Next base: position 23,181 of record JAVBPP010000032.1, on the reverse strand, counting down.
TGTGTTTTTCATCATAGTATGTTACTTTTTCCTTTAACAGCGCGGAGACCCTTTCCTTTTCCTCAAACTCAATACGCCGTTTAATATCCAGATAGCGCTTGCTGCTCATCTTTGCCTTTTCTAAAATCGTTTCATAGGGCACATCCAAAACATCCGATAGCTTGCGCGAAACAAGCTCCCGCGTTAAATCATTGGGGAACTTGCTGGGATCCATATACACCTTCCAAACATTGGCACTCTGCGCCAAAATTTTCATGTTGGTGTCATATATATTGCCGCGCTGCGCGGGTATGGCCGAATCCTGCAGCTGGTTTTCCTCCGCCTTCAGGCGATAGCGTTCACTGGCCACAAGCTGCAGGTAGCCAAGGCGCACCGTGCCCGCGCCAAAGCCCAGTAACACCACCGCGCCCACCACCAACAACGCGCGCTGAGAAAGCCGCTGTCTGGGAGATTTTTTTGCCATGTAATAATCCCGCCTTTTTAGAAAGTGAAATAGGGGCAGGTCATTTGCCCGCCCCTGCCTATTTATTTATACGAGTGCACACTGCCTTTCATGCCATACGTTTGTGAAAATTTCATTGCCCATCGTCTGCCGGCGGCGCAACAAACTGAAACACCTTGGCGCTATCCGTATTCACATCCGCGATATAGCGCATGCTTTCACGGTATTTGCTCATGCCCAGCTCCTGCGTTGCAATGCGTTCAATGCGCTCCGGTGAAATACGCGCCATGAGCTGCATGTTCAAACGAATCTTCTCACTCCTGCATTCCTCCAAGGTCTCTGCCAGCTCCGCACGCTCACGCCCAAGCTCCGAAATACGCGCACGCATATACATCAGCGAGCCCAGCATGGAAAAAATCAGCAGGGCACACAGGATAATACGCTGCACATAACGGCTGCGAGCCTTGCGCTCCGCTTCCTGCTCTTCCTTAGTTAAACCCGGCCCCTTTACAATTCTCGGCTTTTCCTGCGGCTTACGCCGAGGTGCCTCGCGCTGCGGTACCGCCGTGCGCAGGGAGGGTGCCGCGCTCTGGCCGCCGCGTCCTCTTTGTGCGCGCGCCAAGGCAGCCTGTTCAAAGGCTCTGCTTCTTTCATCGGCCATATCTATTTCACCCACTTATCCTATCTTTTCTATCACACGCAGCCGCGCACTTCTGGCGCGCGGATTCTCTTCCAACTCCTGTTTGCCCGCTGCCGCTGATTTCACAATTTGCCTGGCTCTCGGCTTGACGCCGCAGACGCAGACCGGGAACTGCGGCGGGCAGGTGCAACCTGTGCAAAGCGCGGCAAAGCGCTGTTTGACGATGCGATCCTCCAACGAGTGGAAGGTTAAAATTGCCAATCGCCCGCCGGGGTTTAGGCTATCAAACAAATCGTCCAATGCCTGCCCCAGGCCGTCCAATTCCCCATTAATATAGATGCGTAAAGCCTGAAACACGCGCCGCGCGGGGTGACCGTTTTCACGCCGCACCGCCGCGGGGACGGCGAATTTGATCAGCTCCGCCAGCTGCAAGGTTGTTTCGATTGGCTGCTTTTCCCGCTCGCGCACAATGGCGCGCGCAATGGAGGGGGCAAACTTTTCTTCCCCAAAGCGGAAGAAGATATCGCGCAGCACTTCCATGGGCAGGGTGTTGACCGCCTGCGCCGCCGTCTGCCCCTCAATGCTCATGCGCATATCCAGCGGCGCATCATCGTGGTAGGAAAAGCCGCGCTGTGCGGTATCCAACTGATGGGAGCTTACGCCCAAATCGGCGAGCGCCCCGTCTAAGCCCGCTACACCCTGCTCACGCAGGATGGCCTTAATATCAAAAAAATTGCGGTGAATCACGGTGACCTGCTTCTCTGAAGCAAAGCGCCGCTGTAACGCTGCAATCGCCTGGGGATCGCGATCAATCGCAAGCAGCCGTCCGCCCTCTAGGCGCGCTGCCAGCGCCGCGCTGTGCCCTCCGCCCCCCGCGGTACAATCCGCGTAGATACCGGCGGGATGATGAAACAGCGCTTCTATTGTTTCTTGAAACAATACCGGAATATGATGAAAGGAACTGTCCATACTCAATAATCCCAATCGGAGAAGTCGTCATCCAGCGCCTCTTCCGCATCCGTATCAGCCGGTTTCCAGATTTCTACCAAATCCGCAACACCGTTAATTTGAGCCACGCCATCCAATTGCGCACGTTTGCAAAATTCTGCCTTGAGCGTAATGCGCCCCTGCTTATCCACCGCGACCTCGTGCGTATTACCTAAAGTTTTGCGGATTGCGCGGGAGAGTTGCTCTCCGTCATAGCGAGTTTTCAACTTCGCGAGCATCTCGTCCAGCTTTTCCTCGCTAAAAAGCATAATGCAAGGGGTGCCGTTTATGGGAATATAGCTGTAAAACTCGTCCCCCAGCTTTTCCCGGAGCTTTGCGGGAATGAACAGCCGGTTTTTTTGATCCAGCGCATGCTGATAACTGCCTGTGAATTTGGGCATGTCCACCCCTCCTTCTCCCGGATTTTTGTCGAAACACGGCGCTTTCGCCTGCGTTTCCCACTCGCCTGTGGAAAACCCTGTGGAAATTGTGGAAAATCTCCTTTTCCCACCACTTTCCCCCTCGACGCTCCTATCATAGCATCCGGACAAAACAAAATCAAGACCTTTCGTTCGAAAAGTCTTGATTGTTTATGATTATTTCTATTGTATTGTGGAAAAATGGCACAAACCCACTAGATGTTGTGGGAATATTACTCTTCTAAGAAAGCGTAAATCGGTATAGAACGCTATTTTGCCGTCCCCTCGAAATCCAAGTCATCTTCCTCGCGCGCACCGGAGACGCTGGAGTGGCAGACGAAACTGGCGTTTTCGCCGTCAAAACGGCAGACAAAACGCTCGCGGTGCGGAAACTCACGATAGACCGCCGTAATTTCCAGTGTAGAGGCATCCTTCCAGCAAAAAGTGGCGGAAATTTTGACCGGCTCCTCCCGATAGGAAAATAGGGGGATAAAGGAGCGGTCACCCAGCGGCAGGGTATAAAAACCATCCAACCAGCACCCACGCCCCGCCGTAAGGCTATATTCCTCGTCATCCTCCGTGAGTGTCAGGCGCAGGCTCTCCTGCATAAAACGCAGCTGCAGTGTATCAAAATCATACATCCGGCTGGTTTTTTGAAAGCGTTTGTCCTGCAGTTCCTGCTCCAGTGCATTGGCAAAGCCGTTCATTCCGGGGAGCAGATGCTCCCACGCGCAGTCCAGTATCTTCTGCATATTGTGGATTTCGCTCATGAGGGCGAGGACGGCATCCTGCTCCGGAAACACCACACAGTATTGCCCCATTGCGCCGTCCGCCCGGTAACAGCCGTGCTGGCAGCGCCAAAGCTGAAAGCCGTAGCCCTGCCGCCAATCCGGGCTTTCATTTTCGCGCCCGGTGGCATTGTCGGAATGTGGATAAGTCGCCAGCTCCACCCAACGTTCGCTCAACACGCGCTTGCCTTCATACAGACCCTTGTTTAAGTAGAGCAAGCCCAGCTTGGCAAGGTCCTCAACCCCCACCAAAAAGCCCCAGCCCCCGGTGAAAACGCCTTGCGGATTCAAGTCGCCCGCCACATCGCCGAAGCCCAACGGCTCAAACAGGCGCGGGCGGAGATAGTCTATCACGGTTTCACCCGTCACCCGCTGCACCAGCGCGGAGAGCATATAGCTCGCAGCGGTGTTATAAACAAAATGCGTTCCCGGTGCGTTTTCCACCGGTATTTTCAAGAAATTTTGCACCCAATCGCCGTACATATTGCCCAGCACCGCAAAGGTCGTGTCGTTCTGATGCCCCGTGTTCATGGCAAGCAGGTGCTTTACACGCATGGCGGTCAGATTGGCCTCGGGCTGCTCCGGCGTATATTCCGGGAAATAGGAGAGCACCGGCGCTTCGATATCAATCAGCCCCGCGTCAAACGCAAAGCCCACCGCCGTCATGCTAAAGCTTTTGCTCACGGAGTAGACCCAGTTCTTATCCTCGCGCTGATAGGGTGCCCAGTAATGCTCCGCCACGACCTTGCCGTGGCGCAGAAACACATAGCCACGCAGCGTTGCCTCCGTATTTTCCAGCGCCTTTTGAAATGCCGTGATTGCAATTTCGCTCACGCCCTGCTCGTTTGGGGTGGAACGCGGTAATAAAGTTGCCATAGTCCCCTTTCCTTTCTCCTGAATTTTATCAATACCATTGTAGTACGGTTTTCGTTAGTTTGCAATGTCTGCGTTAAAAATTTGAAAAAATATCCGTTTTCAACAAAACATACAAGCTGCGTTTCAGCGCATAAAAACAGGCATGGCTCTCATACTAGTTGTGAACAGTTTTAAAATTTATGCGGGTAAAATTGTAAAATAAGTCTTTCTTTTTTCTAACATTCGTGCTATACTGTTCTAAATAAAGTGGGTTGGGCTGTTTTTCTGCGTATATTTTGCGTTTTTCAGCCCACACAGTTCAACAAAAACATAAACGGCATACACCGTCACTATGATATAGCTTGTCCCGTTCCAAACGGATAGGCAAAGTTTTTTTGCGGAAATTTTGCCAATACTTGTGAATTAGAGGGGTGCTTTAATGGAGAAATTTGTAATTAACGGCGGACGGCCGTTACAAGGTGAAATCAACATCAGCGGTGCAAAAAATGCTGTGGCAGCAATTCTGCCGGCAACGATTTTAGCACAGGGCGTTTGTAAAATAGAGAACATTCCTAATATCAGCGATGTGAGCTACACCCTGCGCATTTTGGAAAACCTGGGCGCAACAACCCGCCTGATAAATGCGCATACCATTGAAATTGATACCAGCCACATTCATTCCTACACGGTGCCGCACGAGCTGACGAAGCATATGCGTGCGTCCTATTATTTCATCGGCGCCTTGCTTGGGCGTTTTGGCAGAGCACGCGTTGCCATGCCCGGCGGCTGCAACCTCGGCGTGCGCCCGATTGACCAGCACATCAAGGGCTTTGAGCTGCTGGGAGCCTCCGTTTCAATTGAAGAAAACGCCATGATTGACGCAAAGGCAGATGCCTTAACCGGCAGCCCGGTTTATTTGGACATTGTTTCCGTGGGTGCAACGGCAAATGTCATGCTGGCGGCGGCGCGCTCCAACGGGCTGACGATTATTGAGAACGCAGCAAAAGAACCGCACATCGTGGATTTGGCAAACTGCCTGAACACCATGGGCGCAGATATCCGCGGCGCGGGCACGGACGTAATTAAAATCCGCGGGCAGGAAAGCCTGCATGGCTGCAGCTACTCCATCATACCCGACCAAATCGAGGCCGGCACCTATATGGTGGCGGCAGCGGCCACGGGCGGCGATGTGCTCATTCGTAACGTCACACCCAAGCACTTGGAATCCATTTCCGCTAAGCTGATTGAATGCGGCGTGGATGTGGAAGAGTTTGACGACAGTATCCGTATCCGCGGCAACGCACGGCCGCAAAAGTGCACGGTGAAAACCATGCCCCATCCCGGTTTTCCCACCGATATGCAACCTCAATTCGCCGTGCTGCTCGCCATTGCGGAGGGCACAAGTTATATTTCAGACGGTATTTTTGAAAACCGGTTCCGCTATGTCGATCAACTTGCCCGCATGGGTGCCTCCATCAAGGTGGACGGCAAGCTGGCAGTGGTCGAGGGTGTGGAAACGCTGAAAGGCGCTCCGGTACGCGCGGACGATTTGCGCGCGGGTGCGGCCATGCTCATAGCAGGCCTTGCGGCCACAGGCACAACAGAGATTGAAAGCATCGGCTATATCGAACGCGGCTATGAATGCATTGAAGAGAAGCTGCGTGCGGTCGGGGCGGAAATCGAACGCGTAGTTGTTCCGGATGAAGCTTTGGTATCGAAAGCAATTTAACGAACAAGGGAATTTTTTGGGGTAAACTTTGTGTTTACCCCGGTTTTATTTGTCAAGAAAGGGTGTTATTCATTTGGCTCGTTTTTGCCCCCTATATTCCTCCAGCAGCGGCAACTGTGTCTATATCGGCACGGCTGAGGGCGGCATCTTGATTGATATTGGTGTGAGCGCCAAACGCACGCGCGAGGCGCTTTGGGAGCTCGGCGTGGACACGGACAGCATCGCAGCTATTTTTATCACCCACGAACACTCAGACCACATCAGCGGCCTGCGCGTGTTCGCCTCTAAGCATGGAACCCGCGTGTATTCCTCCGCCGGAACCCTGCAGGAATTAGAGCGGATGGATTTGTTAAACGGCAAATTTCAGACCGACATCATCCCACAGGCAGGTATCGAGGCCTGCGGGATGCTTGTGCGCAGTTTTCGCACCTCGCATGACAGCCGGGAGAGCGTGGGTTACACAATCACCACAGCGGATCAAAAACGCATTGCCGTGGCGACGGATACCGGCATCGTCACAGCGGAGACGCGGGCAGCGATTACGGGCTGTGATTTGGTGATGCTGGAATCCAACCATGATGTACGCATGCTGCAAAACGGGGCATACCCCTACCCACTCAAGCAGCGCATCCTCTCAGACCGGGGGCATCTTTCCAACGAGGTCTGCGCCGAGGTTGCAGCGGAACTGGTGGAAAACGGAACAACGCGTTTGGTTCTGGCGCATTTGAGCAAGGAAAACAACCTGCCGCCGCTCGCCTTTGAAACCACAAAGGCCGCCTTGACCGGGGCAGGTGCCGCCTTGGGGACGGACTATCTGCTCAGCGTCGCCGGGCAGGAGCGGGAGATTACATACCTATAAAAAGGAAACACGCCATGATGCAGGTACAGCTCATTTGCATGGGCAAATTAAAGGAACGCTACTGGCAGGAGGCCTGCCGTGAATATGAAAAGCGCCTGCAAAAATTTTGTAAGCTGCAAATCCGGGAGCTGAACCCGCAGCCCCTGCCGGAAAAGCCCTCCCAGGCCGCAATAGACGCGGCGTTGGAGGCGGAGGGCAGGCTGATTTTGGAGCAGATCCCCGCCGGGAGCCGTGTTATTGCCCTGTGCATTGAGGGGAAACAGCTTTCTTCCGAGGCTTTCAGCGCGGATTTAACCGAAGCCGCCGTTTCGGGCGAGGGCAGGCTTTGCTTGCTCATCGGCAGTTCCCACGGCCTTGCGGAGCGCGTAAAACAGCGTGCCGGTTTGCGCCTCTCCCTTTCTGGCATGACCTTTCCGCACCAACTTGCCAGGGTGATGCTGCTGGAACAGCTTTATCGCGCCTTTATGATTGCGGGCGGCGGAAAATATCACAAATAACGGAGGACGGAATGGAGCAGAAGGTTTCTTACAAATCAACCGTATTCGCCTGTTATTTGGGCAGCATATGCATGGCGGTGGTGGTAAATCTGCCGCCGGTTTTGTTTATTCCCCTGCGTGAGCAATTCGCCCTGAGCTACACGCAGCTGGGGTTTTTAGTCCTCGTAAATTTCATTACCCAAGTGAGCTTTGACATTGTGTTCAGCTTTTTGGTGGATAAATACGGCTTTCGCCGCTTTCTGGTTGCCTCACCCGTGTTGACGATACTCGGCTTTATTCTGTTTGCGCTGGCTCCGGAACTATCTGAAAACCCTTTTCCTCTGTTTTTAGCGGGGACAGTTATTTTTTCCGGTTCCTGCGGGCTTTTGGAGTTGCTGCTCAGCCCCATTGTCAACGCAATCCCCACGGACGAAAAGGCGGCGGCCATGAGCGCGCTGCACTCCTTTTACTGCTGGGGGCAGATTCTCGTTGTGCTGCTCACCACACTTTTTCTGCATCTGTTTGGCAAGGGTGCCTGGCAGCTGATTATGCTGCTGTGGATGCTCATTCCGCTGGTGGATTTTTTCTTATTTCTGCGCGTGCCGCTTGCCCCGCCGGTGCCCGAGACACTGCGGCAAGGCCCCCGGGACTTACAGGGCAAGGGGATTTTTATGCTGTTTGTGCTGGCGATTTTGTTTGGCGGTGCTTCGGAGCTTGCAATGTCGCAGTGGTCGTCCGCCTTTGCGGAAAAGGCGTTGGGCGTCTCCAAGGTTGTCGGCGATGTCAGCGGCATGTGCCTGTTTGCGCTGTGCATGGGCATCGTGCGCGCCCTGCACGGCATCCCCAAGGGCAGGCTCAGCCTGCAGCGTTTTCCGGTTCAAAAGCTGGTGATGCTGGGCTTTGCTTTTTCTGTTGTCTGCTATTTCGTCGCCGCCTTGAGCGGCAACGCCGTTATCGGACTGATCGCTTGCGCCGCCACAGGGCTGGGTGTCGCCCTGCTTTGGCCGGGAACACTCTCCTCCGCCGCGGAACGGTTTCCGCTTGCCGGAGCGTGGATGTTTGCCATCCTTGCCGCCGGGGGCGATATCGGCGGCTCGTTTTCCCCCTGGCTGGTTGGAAAAATTGCGGATAACGCGGCAAACAGCGCCTTCGCCAAGGCACAGATGGCCACCCTTTCCATCACACCGGAACAATACGGTCTAAAGGCCGGGCTGCTCGTGAGCACTGTTTACCCCATCCTCGGCCTGGCTGTAACGGCGGCCATTTATTGGGCAAACAAGAAGCGGCTCACCCCGCGCGAGACAGACTCTTGATTTTTATTTATATTGATTATATGCAATACCGAAATAAGGGGATGTGCTTATGGATAAAGAGCTGCAAGCCGGAGTTGCACAGCTACGGCAGGGCTATACGCTACTTGGCAAAAAAACATTTCGCTGCCTGTTTTGCCCGCAAGAATATGTGCAAGGCAACATTTATGTATTTGACCGCCTCGTTGACGCGCAAACCGCCATTGCCCTGCATGTGAGGGACGCGCACCGCTCCGCCTTTCACGCCCTGCTCGCACAGGACAAAAAAATAACCGGGCTGACGGAACATCAGGCCACGGTGATGTGTGCTTTCTATGAGGGGCTTTCTGACCGGGAGATTGCAGAAAAACTGAATATTTCCCCCGCCACGGTGCGTTTTCAGCGCTTCAGCCTGCGGGAGAGAGCGCAGCAGGCGCGGGTTTTCCTCGCCCTGTTTGAGGAGCTGGAGCGAGAGCAGGAGGACGAACTTTGAAAGACAAATTATGCAAATTCCGGTTTTTGAAAGGATGGCCATAAGTATGACAACGCTTCACTGCGATATTCTGGTGGTCGGCGGCGGATTCAGCGGCGTTTGCGCCGCATTGGCAGCCGCGCGGGAAGGAATGGATGTCCTTTTAGTGGAACAAAACGGTGCGCTCGGCGGGGCGGCCGTGAACTGCCTGGTAAATCCCTTTATGAAATACAGCATCCAAACAAAGGACGCCTCCGGAAACGCTGTAAAAGAAGACATTAACTGCGGCATTTTCAGTGAAATCTTGAGGCGGCTGGGCGAGCAAGCCGGGCTGAAAGAAAATCGCGTCACCTTTTGTGAGGAGACGCTCAAGCGCGTGCTGGACGATTTATGCGAGGAATATGGCGTTACAACACTGTTACATACAACCTGTATCGGGATCCGGCGCAGCAGCAGGCACATCACGCAAGCGGATCTGCTTTGCCAGGGAATTCGTTATGAGGCGCAGCCCGCCTTCGTCATGGACTGCAGCGGAGACGCAAACCTCGCCGCACTGGCAGGGCTCCCCTTTCAGCTGGGGCGAGAGACTGATGAGCAATGCCAGCCGATGACGCTCTGCTTCCGTCTAAACCATGTGGATAAGCAGAGCCTGTGGGAAATCCGGGAACAAATCAATCCCCTATACCAACGGTTTCGCGCAGAGGGACACATCCAAAACCCCCGTGAAAATGTGTTGCTGTTTGACCACATGGGCGAGCAGGTAGTGCACTTCAATACCACACGCATTGTGGGCAAAAACCCCACAGACCCCTGGGATCTCAGCTCCGCTGAACGGGAGGCTCGTCGGCAGGTTTTAGAAATTCACCGTTTTTTGCGGGCTAACTTTGCCTGCTTTGCGCACAGCGAGTTGATTATGACCGCGCCCCAAATCGGTGTGCGGGAGAGCCGAATGATAGAAGGCGAATACCGCATTACCGCGCAGGATATACTCGGCTGCACAAAATTTGCGGATTCCATCGCACGCGGCTGTTATTCCATCGATATCCATAGCCCGGACGGAACCGGCACCACCATCCGGCGCATTCCGGACGGCGACTTTTACACCATCCCCTACCGCGCCTGCATCCCCGTTTCGTTGGATAATCTGCTGGTTGGCGGGCGCTGTATCAGCGCCACGCATGAGGCGCAATCCGCGTTCCGCGTGATGCCCATTTGCGCTTCCATCGGCGAGGGTATCGGCATCACCTGCGCGCAACTGCGCAAAGCAGGGCTGCGTGATGTCCGCGCGGCTGACCCTGCGCAGGTGCAGCAGACCCTCCTGCGGCATGGCGCAAAATATTAGCTGACACCATGCAAATGAAGCGAACACTACTTACTTTTATAGGATACTTGAATATATCATCGATAGAATAATGCTCGCAGCTCATCCTTTGCCTGCTTAAATTCACTGCAAAGCAAAAACGCCAGATACGCAAGCGATGCAAGCAGCCCCGCTACCCCCGCGGAGCGCAACGTGTTGACCGAGGACGCCATCGCCCAAAGAAATTGCAGAACGCCGATTGCCGTAATGAACAGTGCATAGCGCAGGGCATGCAGGCGCTCTTTTTTTCGAAATATGGCGCAGAGCAACAGTACCGCCGAAAGCACAGCACAATTCCACCCAACAGATGGCTGCATTGCGGAAAAAGAAAGCCGAAATCCATTTCTCAACCAGATGCTCAGCGGCATAAGCAGCAGCCCGATATAGAGCAGATAGTTTTCCAGCCAGAATTCCGGCATGGAAACCGGGCGTATGAGCAGCGCCCAAGCAAGCACAGCAATTATAATACAACCCTGTGTCCAATCGAGGTCTTGATTCCTTGCAAAATCAAACCAAGCAAAAACTGTACAAAATACCGCGCCGATAATGAGGGCTATGAGGTTTTTACTCCGGGGATAGGGGCGGTGGAGATAGGGCGGATACTCCGCCGTTTGTAAACCGGTGAGCACAGGCTCAACCTGTGTAACCGAGCCGCCGCACAGGGGGCAGCGCTGCGCAGATTCCATCACATCAACATTACACACTTCACACCGCATGCTCATTCCCTCCTTCGAATTGTGTATTGCTTTCCACTCGAATGCGAACGCCCTCCTGCGCCAAGAGGCGGAACATACTTTTTTGCACCTGTGTATGTTCCTGGTCGCTCGTAAAGATAATGTTCAAACAACGGTTATCGGAAATCACGGCGCAGAGCAAATGCTTTGACGGCATTTCGCTCATCACGGCCTCCACCGTTTCGATATGCTCCCACATGCTCGCCGGCAAATCCGGCTGACCCATGTTGGAGAGCGTTCCTGTAAAAACCTCTTGCCCTGTGAGGCGAAACGCGATACGCATGATAGGGCGCTTCAGCACATTCGGAACAACTTTAATAAACGGGGACGCGGCAAGCGCGGTGTTCTGGTTCAGTATCCGCTGCAACACATCGCGGCTTGTCCCCTGCTTTATTTTGCCTCTGATTGCCTCTAAAATATCTGTAAAGCAAACTGTTTCTTTCCCGCGCGGGTCAAAGCTTACATTTGTATACAGCGAAAAATTCCGAAGCGTATCCGTCGCATAGCGTGTGCGCAGTGAGAGCGGAACAGAGACGCACAGGGGCAAGCGCAGGGGGCGAGGAGCCGTTTCATAAAAGGCATATAGATATGCGCCCACCAAGTATTCTGTAATGGTCATTTCATGCGCCTTGGCGGCCGCTTTGATGTCCTCCAGCGGTATGCGCCCGGTCAGCACCTTCAAATAATTGTTAAGGGGACGCTCCCGGTATTGGTAACTGCGGTGCTCCTTAACCGAGGGTAATTTTTCTTTTGTGTAGTATTTTTTATAAGCATCCTCCCACTCGCGTGGTTGGGGTGCCTCATGGAGATTGATTACCTTGCCTTCATCTGCGATAGCTTCCCCTTGCAGCTCCAGATAGCGCATTGTCAGCGCTTTTAAAAATTCCATAGCAGCACCGCCGTCCGCGATACAATGCGCACACTCCATGGCAATGCGCCTTTTATAATAAAAGATGCGAAGCGGAGGTTTTTTCTTGCTGAATGCATATTGCTGGCGGGCGGGAAAGTCTTCTTCCGGTTGCACTAAATTCATTTCCGGCATTCGTTTTAAATGATACCAAAATAACCCGCTGCGCAAACTAACAAAAAAAGAGGGAAAGCGTGCATACATTTCATGCATCGCCTGCCGCAGTAAATCAGGCTCCACCTCCCGGCGCATGATGAACGCCAGCCGATAGGTACAGTGCCATTTTCTGGTTCTTGCCGCCGGATAAATCCGCCCGGCTACATCCATTTTATACCAGCGGGGAGTCAAATCTACTTGCCCCATACGTATCCTCTTTTCCGTAAAAATATTGTAAATAAAAAGCGGCCAGCCCAAACACAAACCTCTGCCCAAAAACGTAAAGAAATAAAAAAACAATCTTTACTATGTATTGTTACACAAAATTTATCTACGTTTTGTCAGAGCCTCGTATTACAGCCGCCGCAGGCAGTTTTCACTGTCATCATACCACGCAGCTATCGCACTGTCAAGAAAAAAGGTACGCCCTCTTTTGGGGGCGTACCTTTTTTTCTAAAGTCCGTGTGCAGTGTTACATGCCATCAATCAGAACATGTAAATCGGCAGGTCAAACATATCCATTAGGTGCATGATATATTGAATCATCATATCAATCGCATCCATCAGTTGGCCGAGTATGCCCAGATCCGCTTTCACCAAGTTTTTCTGCGCGTTTAACAAATCTGCCAGCGCTTTGTCTACCTGCTCCTGTGTATAATGCAGGTCATCAAACAAAATGGTCTCTGCCACGCCTATTGCGTCCGAAAGGGTCTTCCAAGATTCTGCTGTATAACGGAAGGCCAAGTAGGTGGGCATTGCGTAGAGGGCATCACCCAATTCATAATAGTCGGTTTCCTCAACTACTGTAAAGGTCGCAATTTCGCTTGTAACGGAGCTTCCGTTATAGAAAGCTGTTACCTGCACGGTGTATTCGCCGGGATCCAAATCAATCCAGAGGGAATTGCCGTACTTCTCATAGTAATCATCCTGGATTTCGCCGCTGGCCTTATCCTTGACTTCCCAAGTGTAACGAACCTTGCCTTCCAACTCATTGGCTTCCGGATTGGTTACCGCATAGAAATAGCCTTCCTCAATAAAAGGGGAAGTCACCGGGTCGTAATCATAGGGGAAGGCCACGCTGACGCTGTTGAGTGCATCGGCCGCAAAGGCCTGCAGAGCAAATGCCGAGGTCGCAAACATGAGAACTGCGCAAAGAATAACGCTGAGGAATTTTTTGCTGTTAGTTTTTTTCATGAAATTACCAACTCCTTTCAGCCGTATTCTATACCTCTTGTCAAAAAAATACAAGTATATTTACAAAAATAATAGTTACAGTTTTGTAATATTGGTAACAAATAATGACAGCCTGCTCTTCTTTTGTGTTACTTCTTATCGATACACTCAGGCAAGTCCCAGTTCCTTGGCCATTTCTGTCGTTTTCAGCTGTAACATTTTAGAGACGCCCTCCTCCTGCATCGTGACACCGTAGAGCACATCCGAGGCCTCCATGGTACCGCGGCGGTGGGTGATGAGGATAAATTGGGTGTTCGCCGTCATATGGCGGACATACTGCGCATAGCGTGACACGTTGACATCGTCCAACGCGGCCTCCACCTCGTCAAAAATGCAAAACGGTGCCGGTGTGATTTTGAGGATGGCAAACAGCAGCGCAATGGCTGCAAGCCCCTTCTCCCCGCCGGAAAGCAAATCTATGTTCTGCACATTTTTGCCGGGGGGCTGCACCTTAATATCAATGGCGCTCTCCAGCATATCCAGGGGGTTTTCCAACAGCAGCTCTGCCTTGCCGCCGTCAAACAGGTGCTGAAAGGTTTCGGTGAAACAGCGGTTGATTTTTTCAAATTGCTCGCTGAAACGCTCCGCCATTTTCTCTGTCAAATCCTGAATCATGCGCAGCAGCTCCAGGCGGGTCTTTTCAATGTCCTCAATCTGCAGCTTCATAAATTCATAGCGTTCGGAGACCTCCCGGTACTCCTCCACCGCGCTGACATTTACCGTCCCCAGGGCGCGGATTTTCGCTTTCAGCTCATGCAGGCGTTTTTGCGCCTTCGCGATATCACCCAAATCAATCTCCAGCGCAATGGCCTCGCGCTGGGTGAGCTGGTATTCCTCAAACAGCTTGTTCAGCGCATCTTCCATGGCGGTATTGGCCGCGCTGCGCCGTTCCTCCAGGCGAGCCAGTTCCCCGCCCAAACCTTCGCGCGCCTCGGTTTTCTCGCGCTCCTGCTTGCGCAGCAGCGTGCCGTTGGCATCAATGGCATTGCGTTTTTCCACCAAAAGCGCAACCTCATCCTTGGTGCGTGAGCCGCTTTTGCGCAGCTCCTGCGCCTGCCCGCGCAGCAGCGCAATCTGTTCCCTGCGCTCCGCGCTGCGCTGCAGGATGCCTTGAATCTCCGTATCTAACTCTTCCATCCTCCCGCCGTGGGCGCTCTTGCGGCGTTCCAGCGTTTCGATGGTCTCTTTTTTTGCCTGGCTATCTTTTTGCAGGGCAAGGATGGCAAGGCGGTGCTCCGCCGCTTGTGCACCGTTCGCCTCAATGGCTGCGGCGACTGCGCCCCGCTCCTGTTCCGCCTGGGTAAGCCGCGTGTCCTGCGCCTGCAGACGCTCCTGCAGCAGGGCGACCTGCACCTCGAACGCCTGCGTGTCTGACGCAAGGCCGTTCAGGCGCTCCTGCAGCACACGCTTCTCCTGCTCATAATCCTGCAGGGCACGCTGTGCCATTTCCAGGCGATCCGTCACCAGCTGCAGCTCGCTCTCCTTGCGGATGCAATCCTCCTGCGCGGTATTCAGCGCAGCAAGGTGGTTATCCAGCTCCGCCGCTGCCGCCGCTGCCTCTGCACCCGTGTTTTTCACGAGATTCTGTTGCTCCCCAAGCGCCGCCTCCAGCTGCGCGATTTCGGCACGCAGGGCCTCGATTTCATTGGCACGGCTTAAAATCCCCGCATTGCGCGTTTGGGAGCCGCCGGTCATGGAGCCGCCGACATTGAGCACCTGCCCATCCAGCGTTACAATGCGAAAACGGTTTTGAAACTGCCGAGCTGCCGCAATGGCGCGGTCTGTGGAATCAAACACCGCCGTGCGCGCCAGCTGCGCACAGAGAACCGCGCTGTACTGCGCATCCGCCGAGACAAGGGAATCCGCCATGCCGACATAGCCCGGGCAGGAGGACACTCCCTTTTCTGTAAACGTCACCGGGCGAATGGCGCTCAAGGGCAAAAAGGTGGCGCGCCCCGCGTTACTCTGCTTGAGAAATTCAATGGCTCGCTTGGCATCGTTTTCCGTATCCGTCACAACATATTGAATCGCCGCGCCAAGCGCCGTTTCAATCGCCACGGCATACTCATCCGCAACGGTGATGAGCTGGGAAAGCGGTTTATGCATGCCGCGCAGCATGCCGCGCTTTGCCTCACGCATCACGGCGCGGACGCTGCCGGAATAGCCCTCCATGTTTTTTTCTAAATCATCCAGCATTTTCGCCCGCGCGTTTTTATGCTGAATTTCCATAGCAAGGGCTTCCGCCTGTTTCCTTTGTTTTTCCGCCTTATCGCGGCGCGTCTGCGCCAGCATGCGATAGCCGGAGATGGCGTTTTCCATTTCTTTCACAGCGTCCTGCAACTGAGCAAACTGCTGTGTGCGCTCGGCATGCTGCCCCTGCAGTTTATCGGCAAGCTCCACCCGCTGGGCAGCGGACTGTTCAATTGCATCCAGCCGCGCCTGCAGCTCCGCAGCGGAGGACGCTGCGGTGGATTGGGCAATGCGCTCCTCCGCCAAGGCGGAGGCAATTTCCGCCCGCCGCCCGGAGAGTTCCTGTGCCTGCTGCAGCATCCCTGCCTGCTCCCCGCGCAGCCGCTGCTCTTCCTGCGCTAAAACCGTAAGTAGTCCTTCTAAATCCGCAACCTCGGCGGCAATGCGGTCAATCTCACCCTGTGCCCCCGCAATTTGATCATCTAAGTGAGATTTGGTGCCCGCGGCCGCCTGACTGTCTTTTCGTAAGCGGTCAATGGTTTCATTCTCGTGGGCAATGCTGTTTTCTTCGATGGAAATTTGACTATCCAACTGCGTAGCCCGCTCCTCAAAATCCATGGCTCCCTGCCGCACGCGTTCAATTTCCAGCGTCAGCTCCTGGCCGGCGGCGTGGGAGGCCTCAATCTGCTCGGCCAGGCGCTCCAACTCGCTCTGCAGCTCACCGTGTTGCAAGGAAGCCAGGTGCAGCTTATGCTCATGCTCCTTCAGCTGGGTTTTGGACTGTTCAATGGTATGCAGATACAGGCCGATTTCCACTTCCCGCTTTTCGTTGGCAAAGCTCAGGTATTTCTGCGCCTTTTCGCTCTGAATCCGCAGGGGCTCCACGCGCCCCTCCAGCTCCGCAAGTATGTCGCGCAGGCGCACGAGGTTTTCCTCCGTCTGATCCAGGCGGCGGTTGGCGTCCGTGCGGCGGTAGCGGAAGTGGGAAATGCCCGCCGCCTCCTCCAGCATATCGCGCCGCTGGGCGGAACGGGAGGAGACCAAATCTGCAACCCGCCCCTGGCTGACGATGGAATAGCCGTCTCGCCCCAGACCCGTATCCATAAACAGCTCATGGATATCCCGCAGGCGCACCAGCTCGCCGTTGAGCATATATTCACTCTCACCGGAGCGGTAATACTTACGCGTCACGCTCACGATGTCCGTATCGCTGTTTTTCATGGAGCGGTCGCTGTTATCCAGCCGCAGCGTAACCTCGGCAAAGCCCTGCGCCTTGCGCACACCTGTGCCGCTGAAGATTACATCCTCCATCTTTGCGCCGCGCAGGCTCTTAGTGGACTGCTCCCCCAGCACCCAGCGCACGGCGTCGGAAATATTGCTTTTTCCCGAGCCGTTGGGGCCGATAACGGCTGTCATACCCTTATCAAACTCCACCACCGTTTTATCCGGGAAGGATTTGAACCCCTGCATTTCCAGTGACTTCAATACCATGTGTTATCTTCCAGCCTTATCTCATAATCTTGCAGTGCTGCATCCGCTCGCACGCGCACTGTGTAGCCCTCCCGCCCCAGCACCTGCAGGTTTTCTCTTTTTTGCCCCGTCATTTTGGAAATCGCCTGCGGAGAGACCAAAAGCGTTGCCTCCCCTCCCCCGGCGCATTGTGTTTGCAGCAGTTCCCGCGCCTGCCGCAGGTAGAGCCTGCTCTCGCACAGCTCACGAAAGGCGGGGTGCCACGGCCCGGCCAGATAGCCCCGCCGCAGTTCCTCCCCCGCATGCAGGCCCAGGCGAATGACCGGGATAGCTGCAAGCCGGAACAGTTCCAGCAAACGCGCGCACAGGGCGACGGCTTCATCCAAGCCCTGCGGCTGATACGAGCCGCTCTCATACAGGGCGGCAAGGGGGGTGCCTTTCAGCACAAGCGTTGGGTAAATACGCACCATATCCGGCTTTAGGCGAATCAGCCGCCGCGCGGTTTCCAGGGCATCCCCGTCCCCCGAGCCCGGCAGCCCCGTCATCATCTGCAGCCCCAGCGCAAAGCCGTGTTGTTTGAGCATATGGCTCGCCTGTTCCACATCCGCAGCGCTGTGCCCCCGGCGGCAGGAGGCAAGCACGCGCTCGTCCATGCTCTGCGCCCCCAGCTCCACCGTCGTCACTCCGTATTGCGCCAACTCCGCGCAGCGCTGCCCGTCTATGGCGTCCGGGCGGGTGGAAATGCGTATCCCGGCGAAAGCGCCGTGTTTTATGTAGCCGTGGGCAGCCTCCAGAAGCTCCCGCCGGTAGGACGGGTCAATTGCCGTAAAACTGCCGCCGAAAAAGGCAATTTCGCCTTCGGCGGCAGTGGCAGGGTTCGCTTGCAGTGCCTTGTTCACGGCATCGTGCACATCCTGCGCCGTCAGGCGCCGCAGTTCGCCGCTGATGCTGCTCTGGTTGCAGAACACGCATTGCTGAGGGCAGCCCGCATGGGGCACAAACAGCGCAACAATCATAAACCCATGAGCGCGAGTGCCTCTTTGGCAGCCGCCTGCTCGGCAGCCTTTTTGCTTTTACCCTCGCCGCGGCCGATGCAATTGCTGTTCAAGTGGAGTTCCACCGCAAAACGCCTGTCATGCGCAGGGCCAAATTCCCCGGCTAACACATACTCCAGGCTTTCTTCCGGATTGCGCTGAATAACCTCCTGCAATATGGTTTTATAGTCCTCAAACGATTGGCTCTCATGCTCCCGCGTTAAGAAGCGCAGCACAAATTTCTGCGCCGCCTGCATGCCGCCGTCCAAATAGACCGCCGCAATCAGCGCTTCAAACGCATCCGCCAAAATAGAGGGGCGCTGCCTGCCCCCTGTGACATCCTCACCCTTGCCCAAAAGCAGAAATTCGCCCAGGCGCAGCTCCTTGGCATATTGAAACAGTGAGGATTCGCAAACCGCCGATGCCCGCAGCTTGGTCAGCTCACCCTCCGGCAGATTTTTGTGATTTTTGTAATAGTATTCCGCGGAAATGAAGCCCAAGACGGAGTCGCCCAAAAATTCCAGACGCTCGTTGCTGCCTTGGGTATCCTGCCGTTCGTTGACATAGGAAGAGTGCGACAGGGCGCGGCGCAACAGTTCCTTTTGCCCAAAGCAATAGTCAATCGCCTGCTCCAGCGCCTCTATCGGCAGAATCTCCGTATACACTGGCCCGCTCATAACAGGATCATACCTTTCTTCGTGTTTATTTGGTATTATTATAACAAGGCTGCGCGCAATAATGCAAGGGAACGCTGCGCAAGAAGCTCGTAGCGCTCCTGCTTCGCGCGGATTTTTTCCGGCAGGGCGGGCAATATTCCAAAATTGGCACCCATGGGCTGAAAATCGCTTACGCTCCCGTCGCTGATATAGCGGGCAAGCGCACCGCAGATGGTCTCCTCCGGCGGCACAAAGGGTTCCTTTCCTTGAATCAGCCGCACCGCGTTTCTGCCGGCGAGGATGCCGGACATGGCCGACTCCATATAACCCTCCACGCCCGTGAGCTGCCCCGCAAAAAAACGCATCGGCTGTGCACGGTGGGCAAAGGCGGATGTTAGGCAGCGCGGGGAATCGATATAGCTGTTGCGGTGCATCACGCCGTAGCGCATATATTCCGCCTCGCGCAGCGCGGGGATGAGCGCAAACACGCGTTTTTGCTCCGCAAATTTTAGGTTTGTTTGAAAGCCGACTAAATTATACAGCGTTCCGGCGGCGTTCTCCCTGCGCAGCTGCAGAGCTGCCCAGGGGCGGTGGCCTGTACGCGGGTCACACAGGCCGATGGGCTTCATCGGGCCGAAGCGCAGGGTATCCTGCCCGCGCGAGGCGAGCACCTCAACGGGCATGCAGCCCTCATAGTATTCCTTGCGCCTGTCAAAGCTATGCAGCTGTGCACGTTCCGCCGTGAGCAGCGCGGCGTGAAAGGCCTCATACTCCGCTTTATCCAGCGGGCAATTGATGTAATCCTCCGCCCCGCCCCGGTCATAGCGAGATTGGCGAAAGCTGTGCTGCTCATCCACGCTCTCAGCCGTGACGATGGGCGCTGCCGCGTCATAAAAACGCAAGGCTCCGCCTGTCAAGCTCTGGATATCCTGCGAAAGCCCCTCGGACGCGAGCGGCCCCGCGGCAACTATCACAATGCCCTCGCGCGGAATTTCCGTAATTTCCCTGTGCTCCAGCGTGATGAGCGGCTCGTCCGTAATGCGCTGTGTCACCAGAGCGGAAAAGGCCTCCCTATCCACAGCCAGCGCACCGCCAGCCGGAACACTCACCTGCTTGGCGCAGGCAACACACAGGGAACCGAGCAATCCCATTTCCGCCTTTAACAACCCCGAAGCGCTGGAAACGCGCAGCGCCTTGAAGGAGTTGGAGCATACCGGCTCCGCCAGAGTATCCATATGGTGCGCGGGGGAACGCTTTTGCGGCTTCATTTCGTATAATCGCACCGGGATTCCTGCTTGCGCAAGCTGCCAGGCGGCCTCACAGCCCGCAAAACCCCCGCCGATTACTATGACCTCGGCATTCACTCCATTACCCCCCGGCTTTTTATTTCAGCGCCAGCTCATAACAATGTCTCCACCCACACAGCATAAACCCGGCATTTATCGCCGCCTTTGCCGATGCCGGATTAGAAACGCCGCTGTAAATCGGAATCCTTCCTTTTGCGAGCAGCTCCTGCAAATATGCCACGGCAAGCTGTGTTCCAATCCCCTGTCCCCGCTTCTCCGGGCGAACATAGATGTACACAACATCCCAAACATTCTCATACATGGGTCTGCAGGAAACATAACCTGCCATCTGATCCTCCGTGTCAAAATAGGCAAAAATCTCCCCGCCGGATTCCTCCACAAACAGTTGAAATGCCGCCTGCAACGGGAGCGTGTTCGGGTTCTTGTGGTCGGGAAACTCTTCCGTAAACATCCGATCCGGTTTTTGCAATGCCCGGATATGCGGATTTTTCTCACACACCGTGCCGGGGGGTTCCGTTCTCCCAAACAACTGCAATTTTCCCCTGCCTTTTAGCTTTCGGGTCAGCTTTGTCTTCGATATCGAAATCTGTGTTTCGTCCGACAGCGTGAGTACCGAGACAGACACGGTACCGCGCAACCCCTTTACGCTTGCCAGCACTTCTTGAAGGAACCCATCCTCAAACCCGCAAAACGTCAAGGACGGCGTTTCCGGGCTAGCTGGATATTGCTGCACAATGGCAAAGCATTGTTCCGCCTCATTCGCATAAAACGTGCAATCCTTTTCATATATCTGCAGCGCCTCCAGTTCCGCACAATAGAGGGAACGGTTTTCCTCCAGCCTTGGCAGCAACGTTTCTTTTTGTACCGGTTTCATTTCACTCACTCCTGTTCGGGATCCGCTTCACCCTTCTTTTTGCGCGGCATCTGCTTTTCAAAGCCGCAGCCTTCCTTTAAGCAGACCGCAAGTCCGCCTTTTTTCGAGAACAGCGCCTTGCCGCACTGCGGGCAATCCTCACCCACGGGCTTGCCCCAGGTGACAAACTGGCAATCCGGGTAACCTTCACAGCCATAGAATGGAAATCCGCGCTTGGATTTTTTTTGAATCACACGTTTGCCGCAGTTGGGGCAAAGTGCGCCGGTTTCCTCCACCAGGGGTTTGGTGTTTTTGCAATCCGGATAACCCGGGCAGGCCAGGAATTTGCCGAAGCGGCCGGATTTGACAACCATCATTTTCCCGCATTTTTCACAGGGGATATCCGTTACATCTTCCTGCAGCTGGATTTTGACATCCTTCATTTCCTCCTTGGCCTTGTTGAGCGTTTGTTCAAATTCATCATAAAATTCATGCAGCATGCCCACATAATTGAGCTTGCCGTCCGCAACCCTGTCAAGGTTGTCCTCCATCTGCGCGGTAAACTTGGCGTTGACAATGCGCGGAAAACGATCCTTCAGCAGGGTGGTTGTCGCCTCACCCAGCTCCGTTGGGCTGAGCTGCTTTGCCTCGCGCTTGACGTATTCGCGCTTGATAATCGTCGTCATAATTGTGGCGTAGGTGCTCGGGCGGCCGATGCCGTTTTCCTCCAGCTCCTTGATGAGCGAGGCCTCCGTATAGCGCGGGGGCGGCTGGGTAAAATGCTGGTTCGGCTTCAGTTCCTTCTTTTTCAGCACATCGTTTGCGGCAAACTCCGGGAGCATGCCGCCCTTCTCGGCGTCCTCCTCCTCGGGCAGCTCATAGAGCACGGTGAAACCGTTAAATTTAATGGAATAGCCCGCCGCAGTAAACAGGCTGAACCGCCCGTTTGCGCTGTCCCCTTCGTTTGCGGCGGCAATTTCGGCCTTTATGGTGTTCTGCACACAGCTGGCCATGAGGCTGGCCATAAAGCGCTTCCAAATCAATTGATAGAGCTTAAACTGCTCCGGGCTCAAGCTCTCCTTCACCTGTTCCGGGGCAAGCTCGGGCATGGAGGGGCGAATGGCCTCGTGCCCGTCCTGCACGTTGGAGCGGGTCTTGTAGACATGGGGCTTATCGGGCAGATATTCCTTGCCGAAATTGGCTTCAATATAGGCGTTACCGGCGGTACGCGCCTCGTCCGAAATACGCAGGGAGTCCGTTCTCATGTAAGTGATAAGACCCGTAGTGCCGATGCCCTTGACATCCACGCCCTCATACAGCTCCTGCGCAATGCGCATGGTGCGCTGCGCCTGAAAGGCGAGCTTGCGTGAGGCATCCTGCTGCAAGGTGGAGGTGATAAAGGGCGGGGACGGGTTCTTTTTGCGTGTCCCTTTTTTCACGGATTTCACAGTGAAGGCAGCGTCCTCCAGCCTTGTGAGCACCTCGTCCACCTGCTCGCGGTTTTCCAGCTTGCGCTTGCCGCCCTCGTCGCCGTAATAGGCGGCGGAAAACTGCTTGCGCGCGCCAGTAACAAGCAACGCTTCAATGGACCAATATTCCTCCGGCACAAAGGCACGGATTTCATTTTCCCTGTCCACAATCAGGCGCACAGCGACGGACTGCACCCGCCCGGCAGAAAGGCCGTGGCGGATTTTCTGGGATACGAACGGGCTTAGGCGGTAACCGACCAAGCGGTCAAGAATGCGCCTGGCCTGCTGCGCGTTGACCAATTCCATATCAATGGCGTGGGGGTTTTTCATTCCGTTTTCCACGCCGGATTTTGTAATTTCATTAAATGTCACGCGGTTTTTTTCACTTAAATCTAAACGAAACAGCTCCGCCAAATGCCAGGATATGGCCTCTCCCTCGCGGTCCGGGTCCGTCGCGAGGTACACGCGTTCGCTGGCGTCCGCCTGCTTTTTCAGCTCTTTCACCAAATCGCTCTTGCCCTTGATGACCGCGTATTTCGGCTCAAAATCCTTTTTCACATCCACGCTCAGCCGGGCGGCGGGCAAATCCCGCACATGCCCCATGGACGCAATCACCTCATAGCCCTTGCCCAGATATTTTTTGATTGTTTTCGCCTTCGCGGGTGATTCCACAATCACTAAATTCGCCATTCTCTTAACCCATGCCTTTCGTGCCTTATTAGTCCACCAACGAAACCTTGCCAAATCTTGGTGGTATTTTCGCCGTCAGCCTGCGTTGTCCTCCTTGCTTTACGACAGTAAAGCCGCGTCGTCCGCCTTGACTGACGGCAAAAACCCTCACCAATCTTCTGGCAAG
>JAVBPP010000101.1:0-11657 GCA_031549535.1 Oscillospiraceae bacterium | reverse complement strand
CTGTTTGAATTTGCTCATGAAGTCTTCAAAGGTAGGATTATCGTTTTGCGGCGCCTGCTTGGGTCCCTGCCAGACATTGTGGTTCTCACGCTTCGCATGTGGGGCGGACGGGCGCGGTTTGCGCTCCTCCTGAACAAGCAGTTTCTTGATGGAGAGGCTTATTTTGTTATCGGCAACGGACAGCACCATCACCTTAACCTCTTGACCCATCGTCAAGTGGTCTTTAATATCCTCCACATAGCTGTTGGAAACTTCGGAAATGTGAACCATGCCGGTAGAACCGCCCTCCAGTTCCACAAATGCTCCGAATTTTGTCAGACCTGTAACCTTGCCGGTTACGATAGCGCCTTGCTCAATTTGCATACTAACAGTGAATCCTCCCATAAATTCAACTCATGGCAAACGGTTAATCTTTCGGCTGTACTGCAGCGCCCGCCGGGCTTTTGGCATAAATCTTTTCATTGGGGTAGGCGTAGCCGAACTCCTCGCGTGCAATGCGCTCGACCAGCTTTTTCTCCTGCTCCTGCTCCATCATGCGGCTGATATCCTTATTTTCGTTTTCTTGCTGTTGGATTTCTGCCTTAATCTGATTTACAGCCAATGTTTCCCGCTCAATTGCATCGCGCAGACGAAAAAACGAAACAAGAAAATAGCACACAGCCACCGCTAGCACGATGGACAGTATGACGCTATGTTTTCTTACTTTTTTTACGGCGTTGATTTCTGCCACGTTCTTTCTTCCTTTTTTTCCCTTCTGCGCTCGGAGACACTGCTTCTGCTTCAGTATACAGCAAAGCCCGCTGCTTTTTCAAGCCATATTTTGATTTTTTTATAATTTTATAATAATTTGTTTTTATTTTTTTGTTCAAAACCCTTCCAGATTGCTTTGCTCTGGCAGAAATGGCGCGAAAGGGGCGTGAAAACAACGCAGCGC
This sequence comes from Oscillospiraceae bacterium, assembly GCA_031549535.1. Lineage (GTDB taxonomy): Bacteria > Bacillota > Clostridia > Oscillospirales > Acutalibacteraceae > JAVBPP01. Next base: position 10,723 of record JAVBPP010000101.1, on the reverse strand, counting down.
AGCGATGTGTCAACTTTCGTATGGCGCGTATCACAGCATTGCTCACGCGAATTGCCACAACGCCGAGCGAAAAATAATAAACAAGCCAACCCAGCAATTCACCAAACAACATAAAGGGCGTTATTTGCCCATTGTTCAGCGCCAGTAGGCAAAAAAACGTTAAAATGGTGCACACCAAAACATAGAGCAAATCCTGCACAAAAATCATGCTCTTTTTCAGGTGTAGCGCAAGCCGAATAATGCGAAACACATCATAGCAGATTCCTAAAAGAAAGCCAAAACCGAACGCATAGACAAACAGCCTGGTTTGTTCGGGCAGGCCCTGTATATAGGTCATCAGCGGAACACCTTGCCAAAGAAGCCGCTCGCGCGAGGCTGTTCATTGGCATATACCAGGGAAGAAATTTTCCCCTCCAGCGTCAATTCCCCAATATCCAGGCTGAGCTTATTAATATGCAGATTCGTTCCATGCACCGTCAGCTCACCCATATCGGTGAAAATCACCACTGTAGCCTCGTCAAAGCTGTCTACATCTGACACGCCCGAAACAGTCAAAGCGCTGCGGTTTTCCATAATCAGGTTATGCGGCATTGCGTTCACTTTTTTCTCTTCTACCATTTTTGAACCCTCCTTGAAAGCTTGTTCTATTCATATGAACAGGCCGGGTCAAATATGCAGAAGTAATAGGATTATAGCGGGCGGAACATTTCCGCCGCAGCCTCCTTCGTTGCGTGCTCACTGATGGACAAAACCTCATACTTCGTGAGATTCTGCCCCATCTGGATTTCGATAACATCCCCCACCTTTACCTCATAAGAAGCGCGGGCGAGCTTTCCGTTGACATTGACATGCTTCGCATCACAAACCTCGTTGGCAACAGTACGGCGCTTAATAATGCGCGAGACCTTCAAATATTTATCCAAACGCATAGCGGTTCTCCGTTTCTTTCTCAAAATTGTTTTCTATTTTAACATAATGGGTGGTAAATGTAAATGTACGCTACTTTTTTTAAACAAACAACCCCCGCGCCACCACGCGGGAGTCCCTTGTTTTATACTAATTCCAAGTAGAAAACTCGAATAGATTTGCGTGGATTTTTCGCGTTGTGCGCGGCGGACGACGCTGCTTTACTGTCGTAAAGCAAGGAGGACAACAAAGCACAGCGCAAAAAAGACCGCAAAGATATCGAGATTTCTACTTGGAATTAGTATTATATGGTTGAAATCACGGCTTTGGCACTGCTTGCGGCAGATATAAGGCCATCATTTCATCAACCAGTCCTATCGATTTTAGTTCCCCCATCATGCTGGAAATTTCATTTGAGTCTGTATTATAGAATTCTTTCTCATTTTTATCCAGCATCATAAAGGCATTTACCAATCCATCCTCATCAAAGCGATAGGTAAACAATTGATTCTTTTTGCTGTTATCGTCCATGTGTTTTTCAAGGCTTCGGAACCGGAGGAAAGCGTTCTTCCACTCTTTCCAGTCCCTCCAATCCCCCTTCTGCATACCCATATCCACTTCTCCGGTCAAAGCGTTAACTGTAACGCAAAAAATTGTTTTGTCCCGCAGAAGAATCACAGTGCTCCATACGGCGCATTTTACCGGAGGCTGGCATTCTAACAAACGCGCCTCAAATGCACACTGTTGCGTATGCTTTCCCATTGTTTCCAGCCATTGGATGGCAATTTGTGCCGCTCTTTCCTGTGTGATACAGCTTGGATCGTCCTGCTCAGGCTCCATTAGCTGTGTCGCTGCGGTAGGCAGCGTGCTCACGGGCTGTGCCGTTTGCTCACCGCCTAATTTCGGCGAAGAAGCAAACACAGAGGAGAATGCGAAACCATTCACGGCAATGACGGCAGCGAACACACCAATTATAGCCGCTGCAACCCAAGATTTTTTCTTCATCTGAAATACACTCCCTATTTATAAGATGATTGGCTTTTGCCACCATCAGCATAAGTCGCTTGCATTACAGGGCGGCTATCTGCTTGTTAGAGACTTGTAAAATAAATACAAACGCTTGTCCCCCGCCCCAGCTCGGATTGGATTTCCAGCCGTGCTCCGTGCATCCGGCAAATTTCATTACACAGGGCAAGCCCCAGCCCAACACCGCCGAATTGCCTTGAGCGGGAGTGGTCCACACGATAAAAGGGTTCTGTGATACGCGCAAGCTCCTCCTGCGGAATACCGCAGCCATCATCCGAAACTGCAATAACGGGGTGCTCTGCGCCCCACGCGTTTAGGCGGATTTCCCCACCCCTCTCACTTGCCCGCGCGGCGTTTTCTATTAGGTTTTGCAGTAGAGAGAGCAGCATGGTCTCATTGCCGCAAAGTGCCTCCAATTCACATGTTGTGTGCAGGGTCAATTCCCGGTGTGTCAGTAAGTCGCTTGTCATATCCTGCAATTGCCGGAACATATCCCGCACCGCAACAGGCTGCATCTCACAAGCTCCGCTGTGCAGGACAGTCAACTCCATAAGCATGCCGTGCAAATTCTCCAAGCGCTGTGCGGCCTGATGCAAATGCTCCGCCGCAACCCGGCGCTCCTGTTCATTGTGCAGGGCATTCTGCAAATAATCCGTGTACCCCAGCATGCTGGTGAGCGGTGTTTTCATTTCGTGCGCGAGGTTGTCGATAAACAGTTGGCGTTCCCGCGCAAGTTGTGTGAGCTGTTCCACTTGGTGCTGAACCGAATCTGCCATGCGATTAAAGCTGCGCCCCAGCTCCGCCAGTTCGTCCCCGCCGCGCAGCTCTGCGCGCTTTTGGTAGTCGCCCGCTGCAATCTCCCGCGCACGCTCGTTTAGGCGGCGAATGGGGCGAGTCAAGCGGCGTAGCAGGAAAAAGAGCACAAAACCCAGCGCGGCGCAGATAACCGCATTGAGCAATAAAAACAGCTTACCCATTGTTTGGCGATAGAGCAAAAGCCGTGTAATATCTCTCGCGTAAACAAACTGCAAATGCGGGTACTGCTCTACCCTGCCGGAAACAAGCAACATCCGCTTTCCCTCAGCCTGTTGCTGCGTAAAGTGGATGACGCTGTCCCCCTGTGCAAGTTTCGGTTCAAAGGCCAGAGAACCGCGATAGATACAGTTCTCTTGATTCCAAAGCGCAAGCAGCACCCCCTGTTGCGCATAATATTGCCCCAGAGGCTGCACCGCAGCAAGCAGAAAGGCGGCATCCTCGGCCGCACCCGGAGAAAGCCGCTTTGAACCTTCCAGATTTTGTAACACGGAAGACAGAATCAGTTCCCGCTCACGCAGAGCGCTTTCCCTCTCCCGTTCCAGGTTAAATTGATAGGAGTAACCGAGCACTGTAAATACGCCGATATCAAAAAACAGGACAAAAATCAGAAGCGTGCCGCAAAATATTTTATGCCAAAACCGCATGCCACTACGACACCTCCAACCTGTAACCAAGCTTGAAAACGGTTTTTATCCGGTTTTCCCACTTCAATTTTTTGCGTAGCTTAGTGATATGAACATCCACCGTTCGGCTATCCCCCAAATAGTCGTAACCCCAGGCGATATCCAGCAGTTTTTCTCGGCTGAGGGCAAGGTTGCGGTTGCGAATCAACGCCTCCAGCAGTTCGAACTCCCGGTTGGTCAGTTCCACGGGAACTTCCCGCACTGTAGCGCGGCGCTCCGCCAGATAGACGGCTGTGTCATCCAGCCGAAACACCTCCTGCCCCTGTCTGCTGCGGCGCAGCACCGCCTCCACCCGCGCGAGCAGTTCAACAGCCTCAAAGGGTTTGACAATGTAATCATCTGCGCCGAGCCTCAGCCCTGTCACCTTATCCGCTGTGCCGCCTTTTGCGGTGAGCAAAATGACGGGGATATTCCGAAAGGCCTGCTGCCGCAGCAAATCAAAGCCGTCCGCGCCCGGAATCATAACATCCAACAGCACAAGACCGGGCTTTTCCAGCTGTGCAAGCTCCAACGCCTGTTCTGCGTGGTAGGCCTGCAAACAGTCATACCCGACAAGGCGCAGATTCATCATCACCAGGTCATTAATTGCCTGTTCATCCTCAACAATCAAGATTTTCATCTCATCACCCACACAAAGCATAACACAGCGATGTTACCAAGTTGTAAAAATGGGGTTAAAGCTGGTTTCTTGTTTGGATAATTCGGAACACTGCACAAAAGAAGGGTAGCGGCACGTCAATCCATCGCCCCACCGATTCCTCCTCATTGATATGCAACCCCCGGCGCGGTAAAATAAAACTCTCCCAAAATTTGTTCCGCTGTTTTTTGAAACGAGGAAACTGACACTGTCTTGCCGTTCAAGGTCAAAAAATGCTGTTTGGCAAGCGCAGGGGTATAATCCTTCAGCGGATAAACCACATAGCCGGTTACACCCTTGACAAAATGTGTAACAAGCGGAATAACGCCGGGGTTTTCTATATGGAAACTGCCGTTTTCGTATACAATATCGCAGCTAAGCATACCGCCGAGCATGCGCAGCGCTTCTGCCTGGCTGGAGATGAAATTCCCCAGCGAGTAGGCGACAAAGGTTGTGTTTCCATTTTTGCCCGTGACCCACTGCGCGGGCTGGATGACATGCGGGTGGTGGCCGATGATAAGCAGCACCCCTTCGTCAGCCAGAAACTGCGCCAGTTCCTTCTGTTCGCTGTCCGCACGCTGGCTGTATTCCTCGCCCCAGTGCATGGAAACAATGATGGCGTCCGAAACCTTGCGCGCCGCCTCAAGATCCACTGCCATAGCGTCCCGGTTAATCAGGTTCATCAGATAGGCGTCCTTCATGGGGATGCCGTTGGTGCCATAGGAATAGGAAAGCCAGGCAAAACGCAGTCCCTTGACGGTTTGCACGCGAATCGTCCCGCGCTCCTGGGCACTGCGATTGATGCCGATGGCCTGCACGCCCTCCACGGTGTCCCAGAACTTAGCGGTCTGCAAAACCCCGTTTGTATCCTTATCCAAGCCATGGTTGTTTGCCTGATTGACAATATCAAAGCCCGTATCCGCCAGCGCAAGCCCAACCTCCTGCGGAGAGTTAAAACGCGGATATCCGGAGGGTTTCGCATCTTTATTCAACGGTGCTTCTTGATTGACAAAAGCAATATCCGCCTGCTGTACCCAGGGTTTTACAAAACGGTATAAGGGGCGGAAGTCATAGCTTTTCCCCTTACGGGAGCTTTCGTAGATAGAGCTGTGAATCAGATTATCCCCCACCGCAATCAAGGAGATGCGAGCATGCTCCACAGAACGGTTCGCGGGCACAGTTTGCACCGGAGTGGGCTTCGTTGCTGTTGGTATCTTTGTGCTTGGCTTTTCCGCCATAGCTGACGCTGCTGATGATTGCGATTTTGTGCTTGTGTCCGGTACAGTTTTCGTTGTTGCACCACGCTGTGTCGTTGTGCTCTCCGGCCGAGCGCTGTTTTCGCCAACCGGTAAAACACCCCCGCAGCCGACTGTAACCAGCAGCGCACAGCAAAGCAGCGCCAGCGCCGCCAACCCAAAATAAATCCGTTTCATTGTATCGTCATCCGTTTCACTATAAGTTTTTCCGCATTTTCAAAATAAACCTTGCGCAGGATTGTATCCTCCAGCCCCAGTCCGTAAATATTCCAGCGCCCCTGACGCGGCGTCTCTTCTCCGGAATAGGGAAAATATTCATCCCGCGACTCCAAAAAACGGTAATAGCTGGAATATGCAGTGTTTCCAGCCCCTCCATCCGTCCCAAACAGGATTCTATCCTGCCAGCGAGCAAAGAAATCCGCCGCGCTGTAAGGCTGGCGGCCAAGCTCTGAGATGCGCGCGGCAATATCCAAATGCATGTTGGGATAGCGTTCAAGGCAAGCGCTCACCCACTGCAAATTTTCCGCATAGGAACCCACATGCGCAACGATAAACTGCGTTTTTGGATTATCCCGGAGCAGCCGTTCCTGCATCGCCATCATTTGCGCAAAGCTCAAGCCACAGCCTTCAAAGGACCATTCCGGATGTCTACCCAATTCGTCATAACGCTCGTTTGCGCCGTCGATTGGGCGAAAAAAAGCAGGCGGGTCGGCGATATGAATCACAACTGGAAAGCGCAGCTGCGCCGCCGTCTCCCAAAGCACGGCAAGGCGTGCATCGTCCGGATAGACCGGCTCTCCCCTGCCATCCCGCAGGGCGCCAAAGGAAAACTCCTTAAAGAATTTCAGGCCGCGCACACCATGATCTTTCATGAAATACAGAGATTCCTGTACCCGCTGCACAAAGTCGGGCTTGTCCGGGTTACGCAGCGCAGGTGTCCCGAAGGTGACAAAAAAATCGGAAAAATCCGCCGTTTTAGCCAGCATGCGCAACAGGGCATCCCCGTCCCCGCCGTCCAGGTTCACCACGCACTTCACGCCCTGCGCGCGTAAAAGCGCCACCTCCCGCGCGGCATCATAGACCTGCGCATAGCGCTCGCCGTAGTAGGTCGTGCCAAAATGGGTGTGCGTGTTCCATACAGGAAAGCGCGGCAAAGGCGTTGGATGCTCCTCCAAAATCAATTCACTGCGGGGATGGAACTCCGACAATACTATACTCATTCTATCATCTCCAGTTAGACAGTGCCAGGCACAGCGCATCCTCCACCCGCCTTTTCGGCTCGTGAAAGTAAACCATACCGTGCCCGGGCAGCATCAAGTCGGAATCCACCTTCGCGAAGGCTTGCAGGGACTTTAAGTACACTTGCCTGTCAAAGTCAATGGAGCCATCCCAGCCGGAAAATCCATCCAACAGTGTGCCGATAATATCACCGCTGACGACAACACGCGCCCCCTCATGGCAAAACAAAAATGCGCTGCAGCCCGCCGTATGGCCGGGGCAGTGCATCAAGCGAATTTCCACCCCACAGACAGATACGGTATCCCCGTCCCGCATGGGATAATCTACCCGGCAGGGCGTGAAACGCTTATGATACAAATACCCTGCGCAGCGCTCGTCCCCGCTCGCCAGCGCCTGTGCCGTCTGCTCGTGTGCATACAGCGCTATCCCCCGCTCCGCCAAAAGGTGGGCGGCGCCGCTATGGTCCAGATGCGCGTGGGTTAAAAAGCAGGCTCGAATCTCCGCCGGGTCAATGCCCCAGTAACGCATGTTGGCATCAAGCTGCTCCCAAGTCTCGCCGCAGCCGCAGTCAAACAGGATATACCCGCCCTCCCCGCGCAGCAAATAGACATTGCAGTCCTCATAATTTCCGTATCCGCCACACCAGCTCAAGCCGTTCAGGCTGCCGGAAAGCTGATACAGCCCCCCTCGAATTTGCATAGACACACATCCAGTCTTTTCTGAATCTTTCGTATTCGCATCTGCTATTATAGTAAAATCTTCGCTTCACGTCAAATGAGGGCTTTGTCTTTGTTGGGGTAGCCAAATATTTAATTGTCTAATATTGTGACAAAAATATAAGAATCATTTAATTTCGCTTCATTAGCAATGCTAATTTCAAATTTCACATTGTTATAACATATTTCAAACTCTTCTCTTTCATAATCTAACGACTCGTAGTACGCATTTTGCACATCTGTTGTTCTATGTTTTTCATAAAACTCAATCACAGATTCTACCTTCTCGCATGAGAAAAATACTTGCAATCCATCCGGAGGATAATGCCAAGATGCAATTGTATGGGGTGGTATTATTATTGTAGCATCATCAACATAATCTTTTTGGATTTGTACACTCCCCTCAGAGGGAAAAAAGTATGCTTGCATATGGCTTCCGCCAACTTCCGATATAAAGTATTCTACGCTTCCATAACGCAACAAAAATAGTGCAAGTAGAATAACTGGTATAAAAATTAATAAAGTTTTTTTCTTCATCCTTGCCTCTTCCAAATTCAATCTAGACTTGCTTGGGACATTATTTATTGAGGTAGCAAAAAACGCTGACATAACACCCCATTACAATACAAAGCGACTATTCTGTTTGCTCTATTTCTTCCACTCGTATCATTGCCTCAAAATAAGTCCCTCTTTTAGCGTCGTTGTTCTCAAATGATATATCAACGGGAATTTCATTTACTCTTATTTTTATTCCGCCCTCATTTGTTGCAGAAACGCCCTGCGTTTGTTCGGCATAATGCTCACGAAAGAAAGATTTTATTTCTTCTTCGTTCAGTCTTGAATAAAGTTGAGCACTATTTGTTCCAGCGTATGAAAGCAAAACCATTGTTTTTTTGGGTAGCAAAACATCAACACAATACCTCTGCCCAGTATTAGGATCATAATCAACAGCTCTTATTTCAACAAAATCGTCTTGTGATATATGAGATTTAATAAACGTTTTCATGGTTTCGTTGTTGTTTAACAAAATCATTGTCACCGATAACATCAAACAAACGACTACTATTATAATATATTTTTTCATTTAATTCCTTATAGGAAATATTTTTATACTATGCTGCAATGTGCAATTTGTGCGTTTCCATTTTTAATATGTTAAACGTCAACGACCTTAACTAAAAACCTTGTAGAATTTTTTTCTCTTTCATATATTTCAAATTCAAACTTTATTTCATTTTGGCATATTGTAAACACTGTATTCCTTTCTTCATTTAGTCCAATGTTGTCAATAATGTCCTTGTGATAAAAACCGATTACTTCTTTTTCGCTGCATTTAGAGTAAAAAGAGGTTGCTTTGTAAAATGGGTTGCTCGCTACAATCACAGTATTACGAGGCAATGCAACAGTCGAAAATTCTCGATGTTCCCCTGTTTGGATTGAATAGATTTTTGCTTCGGAAATCGGACTCGTATAGGGCTCTACATAACGCAAACTAAACTCTTCTGCAAAGCTTCGAAATTCAAGTGCCAATGCAAACGATGATGTTGACAATATTCTTATCGATATTAGCAAAATCACTACTACCGTTATGATAATTATTAATTTTTTATTCACTTTAGATACACCTCCTCCAAATCAAAATTGTTTTTATCAACTTTATAAAAATCAGTAAAATTGATGTATGTTGCATTTCTAGAATTTCCATCTGTAACTAACAAGAACATCTTTGTTTCCCATATCGCGTTTCCTTTCCTATCCTTTCCAATTTTTCTTCTGAATTCTTCATAGCTCTTTACAACATATGTGTGGCTGTTAAGTATCGTCTGTGCCTTCTTTTTTGTTCCAAACCATAATATATGTGTCTTATCTATTGCTTTTTTAATGTCAGTTAGGTTTGGCGACCCATAATATTTAAAGGATCCACTCATGGAATATACTTTATATAATTTTTTGAAAGTTTTTTCTGCATCTGAAAATTTTATTCCATTTGCTTTTGTATAGCCATTTTTTAGTGCCATTTGCCGAATCTCATAAAACAAAACTGCGGTGTTTTGTGGTATCTTTCTGCAGCGTTCAAAATCTCTAAAATACGAAAGCGTAGTTAGCATGGCCTGAAGAACACACATCATTGTATCGTTTAAAAATGTTCTATATGCTCTATTGTAGATTGGAATCCAATCCATTGCATCGAAATTTCGTATCCCATTCATAGTGCGCTTGATGCCTGTCTTCTCCCATTCTCCATACCCTGATGCAGTCTTTGTCTTTTCTTTCAAATACGCCAGTGGATTACTAATTTCACCATATTCCTTACTCGGCTCAGTTGAAAGATCTTTTTTTCCTTTTGGCTCATCCCCATCATTTTCTGCATCAACGCCATTACAAGCCGGATTATTAAAGCAATAAGCAAACAAATGCGCCCAAAGTAACTCTGTTGCATCATATTCTAACACCTCAGCATCATCCGCATTCAAAAACCTGCCCCATTCCGGATTGTAATACCTGCTCTGCAAATAATACAACTTGGTATCCCTGTCATAATAATACCCACGATACCGTATGGGGTTGGTATTGGCTATATGGCTGCCATTCTCTGGAATCGAATCGCCATCTTCATCCGTGACGGACAAAATATTCCCCCATGCGTCATAGGTATATCGACAAACAATGTTACCCTGTGCATTATAGATACCTGTCACATCGCCCTGCAGGTTTTTCATGTAGTAGTAGCAGTTATCGTCGGTTTTGAATCCAAGCAGAGAACCGGATTCATCATAAACAAAATCCATGGTATCGCCGCCCCCGCCATAGGACTGCTGAACCAGTTTATCGCCAAAATAGGTATAATGTGTGGATCTGGATATAGCAAAAATACTCCCGTCTTCTGTTGTCGTCTCTGTACACGTTTTACGGGTGCGCAGTCCGTTTTGATTATAGCTATATGCCAGTTCCGTCTGCGTTACGGCATTGTTCTGCGTTTCCGACCAACTGATTTTCGCCAATTCGCGCCCTTTTTGCCAGGTATAGGCATAGCCGTCATAGGTTTTCGGGTTGCCGCCTGTGTCGTAGCTGATTGCTTTGCCGTCAAATTTTGTCAGCTTATCCGTCCAGTTTGTATCCCCATATTCATAAGAGTGCACCACAGTTCCACTGGCTTTTGATTTTTCGAGCAAATTTCCACTGCCGTTGTACGTATAGAGATAGTGCTCCCCATTCACTTTTTCTGAGCTTAACTGACCCATAGCATCGTAGATATACTCTGCAACCACGGTGCCATTCTCTTTCACCCTCGTAATATTCCCATTTATATCGTAGGTGTATTCCAGTGCTTGCATTGCAGTTTCAGCGGTACCTACGATTTTATCATAGGCAAGCTCGTGAACCAAACCGTTTGTATATGCGTAAGATTTACGCAGTTTTGTGTTTGGGGTATTGCCCTTTATG
>JAVBPP010000071.1:0-19307 GCA_031549535.1 Oscillospiraceae bacterium | reverse complement strand
AAATCCGCCATTGCGCTGTCCATTCTTGCGTTGAATATCGCCTATATTGGGCGCTTTCTTCGCGCTCTTTTTCAACCTCTTTCTTTTCTTCTCTTTTGGATGCCTTCGCTTGGGAAAAAGGTGGTTGTTCAGTAGGCTTTACAGTAAGAATCGATGGCAACAGCGGCAAAATCCAATCGGTGGATTATACGGCCTACCAGCAAGGGGATGGGGACGCAGAGGTGAAAACAAAATTTTTCATTTCCCTCACCGCGAACGCAGATTTGGGCGTTACGCTGAAGGCGACATACAGTGCAAAAACATAATAACAGAACGCCGGCGGCATTGCATCACCAATGCCGCCGGTTGAATTTTTAGAAAGAATATTCCCGTGAACGGTTATTGAACCGCTCCACAATCTCGCTTATACTTCATAATAGAACCGGTTCAATTCATTGGGGAGATGACACAGAAATGAACACAAGCAAAATTGGAGAACAAATTGCCTTACTTCGCAAAAACAAGGGTTTGACGCAAGCCGAGCTGGGCGAGCAGTTAAACATCACGTTCCAGGCCGTTTCAAAATGGGAGCGGGGCGAAACACTGCCGGACACCGCCGTTTTGCTGGATTTAGCAACAGCTCTGGACACGACGGTTGATTATATCCTAATCGGCGGCGAAAGCAGGTTGGCGTACAAGGGTCGGATGGCTGCCAAAGATGTCATGGAGGGCATCCATTGCCTGGAGCGCGTGGGCTGCCTGCTCGGCAAGCAAAATCCCATTTATCTGCACGCCATAGACGGCATCAGCCGGGCAATGAACACGGATATTCACGCCATGCTTGCGGACGCTTACACCAAGGAATGCCTTGCCGCAGAGGCCATGATTCAAAGCATGCAGCTGGGCTATTACTTTGATATGGCAGAGGTGAAAAAGCTGTTTCGGCATGAGAAGTGGTATCTAACGGTTTGTGATTACGCAAAACAATACGGCTTATACCAATCCTAATTAGAACCACCTTTATTTTCCTCGGAAAAGCTTTCCTGTATGTGCTTTTCCGAGAAAAATAATATGGCTTTTTATTTATAATCGTTATTGTTCTAAAACCATTTACGGTATTTGAAATAGGCAATCTGCGCAATCACAACAACGACGCTCAAGCCAATCACCAGCGGATAGCCGTAAGCCCAGTGAAACTCCGGCATGTTTAAATTCATGCCGTACCAACCCGCAAGCAAGGTCAGGGGCAGAAAGATGGCAGTTACAACTGTGAACACCTTCATCAAGTTGTTTTGCTGAATGTCGATTTGCGCCTGATAGGCTTCACGCATTTGGGTGATATAGTCCCGCAAATTGACAATATGCGCCAGCAGGCGCTCCACCTTTTTCCCCAGAAAACGAAATGCGCGCAGCTCCTCCTCGCTTAACAATTGATTCTCGTTCTCCGCGAGACCCTCCAAAATCTGTTGCAGCTGCTCATAGTAGCGTTTTAGGCGCAGTAATTCTTTGCGAAAGGTGATAATCTGCGTGATGTAATCCGAATGCGTTCCTTGCAACAAGGTATCCTCGCAGTCTGTCACACGCTCCTCCAGAGCCTCCATGCAGTCCAAATCCTCCCGTAGAAGGGCGGAAAAAAAGCCGCTAAGCGCCTTTTCTGTTTCCGCGAGCTCTCGCACACGGGCAAGCGGTTCCTCCTCCTCACACAGGAAGATGAGCCGCTCTTCGTTTTGACAAACGGTGATAACGGCAGGCTTTGCGCCCAGGCTGCGCACGTCCAGCCAGGCAAATTGCATTAGATTTTGCCCGGGATGGGATTCAAACTTATTTACTTGCCGTGTGCGGATTCGGGCGAGCAGCGTTTCATCCCATCCTTTATCCGCTTGACTTACTAATAAAAATTCTTTCATCTTTCATACGCGCTCCAATACGCCTGTGTATATCGATGACCCGTTCTCTCCCACGCGTTCTTTTGCGTTTGCAGCAATGTGCGCATGCGTTTCAATGTCTCCCGCTGCGCCGGATCGTCCGCCAGATTGTGCAGCTCGTCCGGGTCATGTTTCAAGTCAAACAGCTGCGTTTTTGTTGCGAAATTGCGGTATTCCACCAGCTTGTAACGTGCATCCTTCACAGAGCGAATTAAGTCATTGTAAACAAAATACAGGCTCTCCCGCGTCACATAATCCGGCTGAAGAAACATTTGGGCAAAGCTTTTCCCCTCCACGGATTCCGGCGGCTGTATACCCAGCAGCTCACAGAGCGTTGGATAGATATCCAACAGATACACAAAATTTTCCACAACCAGCCCCTTCGGAATCCCCGCACCGCAGAACAGCAGGGGGACGCGCACACTATGGTCATAGTGGTTTTGTTTGCCCATCAGGCCATGGCTGCCCACAGCAAGGCCATTGTCCCCCGCCATAACAATAAGGGTATCCTCAAACTGGCCGCTCTGTTGCAGATAGGCAATCAAGCGACCGATTTCGGCGTCGAGGTGGGAAATCATACCGTAGTATTCCGCCAGATTGCGGCGCAGCTCTTGCTCACTGCGCGGGTAGGAGGCGAGCAGCTCATCGCGGATATCCTCAATGCCAAAGGGGAAATCGTGCTGCCCTTTCACATTCGCGGGCAGAGTAAGGCTCTCTGGGTCATACATGGCACGAAATTCCTCCGGCATGGTGCGCGGGTCGTGCGGGGCAAGGTAGGCCACATATTGAAAAAAGGGCTTCTCCTTTTCGCGCCGGTCTGCAATTAGGCCGATGGCCGTATCCGTCAGCAATTCGGAAGAATGCACGCCGGGATTGAATTGGTCACAATGCACGCGGGTTGTTTTATTTTCATAAAAGAAATTGGCTGTAAAGTTAATTACATTGTCATACGCCCCGGTGGGGTCATAGCGGTTGGTGGGGACATTCCAATGATCCCACATACCGCCGAAAAAAATGTTTTCCCCCGCCGAAAAGCAGCGGGTGAATGCGGGCGGGCCGTTGTGCCACTTACCGCAGCCCATCGCCTCATAGCCCGCGCCCTGCAGGCATTCCCCCAGCATGGTGTGCTCCGGCGGGATGGTTTCACCCTCCCGTTCCAGCGAAAACAGGGTGCGCCCGGTGAACAGCATGGCGCGGCTGGGCATGCACACCGCGCCATGGGTGCCGCAGGGAATATGCGCGTTTGTAAACGCCGTGCCGTTTTCTGCCAAAAAGTCCAGGTTTGGCGTCTTAATCTCCGGATTGCCTAGGGCGTGGATGGTGTTATAGCGCTGGTCGTCCGTCAGAATGAGCAGGACGTTTTTTTGTTTCATGCTCAGCCCTCCCAGACGAGTTTATGGAACACCTTTTTGCCTTTTTTTACAATCATGGCGTTGCTCTGCAAATCAGCCGCTGCAATCACAAGTGTAAAATCCTGCACCTTCTCATCGTTTAGGCTCACACCGCCCTGCTCAATCAGCCTGCGGCCCTCGCCCTTGGATTTTGCAATTCCGGTTTTCACCAAAACATCCAAAATGCTCACAGCATCATCTGTAAAATCCGCCGCCGTAAAAGTTGTGGTGGGCATGTTTGCCGTATCCGCCTTGTTTCCGAACAGGGCGCGCGCTGCCTCCTGCGCCTTTACGGCCTCTTCCTCACCGTGAATCAGTTTGGTGACCTCAAAGGCAAGCACCTCTTTGGCGGCGTTGATTGCGCTGCCCTCAAGCTTCGCATATTCCTCCACGGTTTCCACCGGCAAAAAGGTCAGCATCATCATGCAGCGCGTAACATCCGCATCGTCCACATTGCGCCAGTATTGGTAAAACTCGTAAGGAGAAGTCTTCTCCGGGTCAAGCCAAAGGGCACCTTTTTCGGTTTTTCCCATTTTTCTTCCATCGCTGGTTTGTAACAGCTGGAAGGTCATACCGTAGGTTTCCTTGCCGTCTACACGGCGGTTCAATTCCACGCCGCCGATGATGTTGCTCCACTGGTCGTCCCCACCCAGTTCCAGAACGCAGTCATGCTCCCGGCGCAGCACCAAAAAGTCATAGCTTTGCATAATCATGTAGTTTAATTCGAAAAAGGAAAGCCCGGTCTCCAGCCGCTGCTTGTAGCACTCCGCCGCCAGCATGCGATTAACGGAAAAATGCACCCCGATTTCCCGCAGGAAATCGATATAGTTTAAACTCCGCAGCCAATCCGCGTTGTTCACCATGAGGGCCTTGCCGTCTGAAAAATCCACCAGGCATTCCATTTGCTTGCGAAAACGGGAGATGTTGTAGGCAATGTCCTCCTCCGTGAGCATTTTGCGCATATCCGTTTTTCCGCTGGGGTCGCCAACCATGCCTGTGCCACCGCCAAACAGAGCGATGGGCACGTGCCCCGCGCGCCGCATATGCGCGAGTATCATCATCTGCACAAAATGCCCCACATGCAGGCTGTCCGCCGTTGGGTCGAAGCCGATATAAAATTTTACAGGCTTATCGCCGTTGAGCAGCCCGCGCACCGCCTGTTCGTCTGTGATTTGCGCAATCAACCCGCGCGCCTTGAGTTCGTCAAATACTTTGTTCATAATCATAACCATCCTTCAAAAAAATAAACCCTCTATGACTGCAATCGCAATCATAGAGGGTGTTTGGTAACAAACACGGTACCACCTCTGTTCGCTTCTTGACCAGAAGCCTCAACGGATACAGCTTGCGCGATATCCCTGCACGGTAACGCGTGCAACACGGCAAAACCTACCAGCTCTCGCCTTCAGCCCTGCGGCTCCGGGATGTATTTCACAGTTTCTCCGCACTTTCTCACAGCAACCGAAAGCTCTCTTTAGCGGATTCCCCTGCTACTTGTTCCCATCTCAGCCATTGTAATTTTTTTATAGTATATGCTCGTTTTTTTCATTTGTCAAGTTTGGGGTAATCCAGAAACCCCATTTACAGCATATGCGCCACAAACTCCGGCTCCGGCAGCGGCGGAAAGCCATAAAACAGCGCGGCAGTTTCACCCAGAAAGAGTGCTTTTTCGGGTTCGCTCAAGGCGCTGCTTTTTTGAACGAAATCAAAGCTCATTTTATAGGTGATTTCTGTCATAGTGCGCGGATAATCGCTGCCCCACATCAACTTTTCCATGCCGCAGAGCTCCGCGGCGGTTTGAATTGCCGTAATCGCCGAAGGGTAGGGGTAAAACTCGTGATGAAACAGCCAGGTGATGCCGCCGCTCTCGATGCGCACGTTTTCCGCGCGAGCAAGCTTAATTTGCTCCTCCCAGCCCTCCCGCGTTACCATGCCGAAGTGACCGATGGCAATGCGGAGCCGGGGCAGCTGCTGTATGATTTCACGCAGGGCCGCAGTTTGTCTGCCGCCATCCGCCAAGTCTATAGAAATAAATTTACCTGCCTGTTCCGCAGCGGAAAAAACGGAAAAATGCTGCGTCAAATCCTGCTGCGCAAAGCGCCCGGCGCAGAGCTTGATCCCGTCAAAGCCCTCCAGCGTCCAGGGCATATGTTCCTCATACAGGCTGCATACCTTGATGCGCGGCTTATGATATTCCGTTACACGCAGCAAATAGGCATCTTGGTTGCCGTCAATCTCCTCCTGCGTAACCACACAGCCGGAAACCCCGGCGTAATCCATGTTGGAGAGCAACAGCTCCGCCGTGTTTGCCCCGTCCAACAAATAGGGTGGCATCATCTGGCGAATTTCGCCGCCAAAATCGCTCCTGCCGCCGCTTAGGCCAAGGACTGCTTTCCCATCCACTCTGCCCTGCTGTTTTTGCCATAGATGCACATGCGCGTCTATCATCAGCATGGCGCAACCTCCACGAGCAACTTAGCCAGCGTACCGTCATTGTGCGCAAGTGCCTCAAACGCTTCCTGCGCCCGCGCAAATGGGTAAACGCCGCTGACCATTTGCATGACATCCACCTTTCCTGCAGCAAGCAGGATAATCAATGCCTCAAAGTCATGCGAGTAGGCGTTGCGGCTGCCAAAGATGTTTAGTTCTTTTTTTAGCAAGATAGAGTGATTGAAGGTGGTTTCACGCTTACCGTTGCCGATAAGAATGAGATTCGCACCGAAAGCCGCCTGCTCAATGCAGGTTAAAAAGGTCTCCGGCAGGCCGCAGGCCTCTACGCAAACGTCAAAGCCCTTCCCCTGCGTAAATTCCCGGGCGGCCTGCGCCACATCCTGTGTGTTGCTGTTGATGATGCAATCCGCACCGTAACGCTCGGCGAGTGCAAGCCGATTCTCCAGCAAATCTGTGACCGCAACACGCGCACCCTTTTGTTTGGCGGCAATGAGGGCAAACAAGCCAATGGGGCCCGCGCCGACCACGAGCAGCCTGTCGCCCGCCTTGACCGGCGCGCGCGAAAGGGCATGCTGACTGATTGCAAAGGGTTCAACGAGCGCAAGCTCCTTTGCGGAAAGACCTTTTCCGGGGAAAATACGCGAAACCGGCATGGCGATATATTCTGAAAAGCTGCCATCCCGCTGAACGCCCATGGTTTGATTATCTGTACAGGCATTTACCAAGCCGCGTTCGCAGGAATAACATGTGCCGCAGTTGAAATAAGGGTTACAGGTCACCAAATCACCCGTTTTTATGCCCTTTTCATTTGCGGGGATTTCTACAATTTCGGCGGAAAATTCATGACCCGGTATGCGTGGATAGGTGGTGAAGGGCTGGTTGCCCGTAAAGCTTGCCACGTCCGCGCCGCAGATGCCGCAGTAGCGCACCCGCAGCAGCGCCTCCCCCTGCTTTGGGGCAGGCAGCTCCGCCTGCGCGAGCCGGATTTCACCCGGTTTTGTGATTTGTAATATATTCATCCTAATTCTCCATATAATCCGCATTCCAAATGACCGCGGATTTCAGCGGGGCGGATTTGGTATAGATTTTGTTTTCGTAAGCGTCCAACGGGTCTCGGATAAACTCGCCCTTGTCTATCAGCTCCACAATTTCGTCAAACCGGCTTTCGCAAAGAATTGCAATGGCCTGCTCCATATGCGACTGGCGGAAGTTAATGGAAGCAAAAATCACATGATTTTGGAACCCAAAAGGCATACTGTCAAACGAAACCACCGGGCCGAGCGAAAAGCTGTTGTAGATGCCATTACAGCCCAAAACGCCTTGCTCAAATGCCACACGATGCTCCACATCGGCGCCGCTCACGCCGCAAAATACCGTTGCTCTGCCCCCCAAGGCTTCACAAATCGCCTGCGCACATGCAGCGTCGTCCATGCCGTCCACGCAGACATACTCCGCCTTTGTAATTTCCACAGCAAATCGCACCTTGGGAGTATCCGCCGCGCTACGCCCGACATAAAGGATTTTGGCATGGGGATAGTTCCGGCGAATCTGGTCGCCGATGAACATGCCCGTGGTACCCAGGCCATAAATCACCACGCGGTCAAAGGTGTTCCGCTTGGCAAGCATCATGGCCGTGCCCGCGTCACAGCGCTGCTTCGCCATCTCCACACGGAAGTTCTGGGCTATCCCGATATCCTCCATGCGTTCCAGCTGGAACACCGCGCAGGCATACGGATCGCAAAACACCAGCTTTTTTGCAAGGGGCAGCGGCAATTGTTGCAGCCCTTCGTATTGCGCCGGCAGAGGCAGCAGCATATCCGGGTGGTAATAGTTTTCGTCGCTGAACAGGCCATCCGCACCGTCACAGCCATATTCGAAATAGCTCTCCTCCTCTGTGTAACGCGTGGGGTCGTAGCTGTCGCCCCCGCGGATGAGGACTATGGCAAAGCGCTGCTCCTGCGGAACATATACCACACCCTCGTGGCCGTTGATGAGGCGGCTCTCCCCCGCCGGAAATTTTGCGCCCAGCTTGCCCGCGCGCCCCATTTTCATCAACTCAAAATCCGTGCCGCAAAAGCCCGCAAACACGGTTTTTGCAAGGATGCCCGCTTTCTCCTCCTCGCCGCGCAAACGGCGGCGCGGTGGATTGATTACATTAATTTCTCCGTAAGCTATAGGCTGTTTTTCGTCATTGCGAAAGTAGGTGCCCCTTGTTTTCATACAGCGAATCCCACCTTTCAGTTTGTGCAAAACAGTGTAGCGCAAAATGGGTGGAAATGCAAAGGTATCTTGTTTGTTTATTTGCCTTCTGTTACCATGGATTTGGAAATAAAATATCAATAGGGGGTTTTCTAAATGGCAACCACAGCAACCATCATTTATGACTTAAAACAACAGGCAAAGGGTTATTGGGCGGAGCGGATTTTGGCGGAATGCAGCTATGCGCTGAAGCTTTCTCTCGTGAAAAAAGGGAAATATGACGAGCTGATTTACGAAGCCGCATGTGCCCTGCAGGCGGCTTTTCGCAAAAACGGCGCACTGACCAAAGCGGATTGCACGCGCACGGAGCAAACGCTTGCTCCGCTGGCTGAGGACGCGAAATATTACGGCGTCTCCCTAATCGGCCATGCACATATCGACATGAACTGGATGTGGAGTTACAGTGAAACCGTTGCCATCACGCTGGAGACCTTCCGTACGATACTCAAACTTTTAAAGGAATATCCCCAATTTACCTTCGGCCAGTCCCAGGCCTCTGTCTATCGAATCGTGGAGCTGCATGAGCCGGAAATGTTGCCGGAAATTCGCAAATACATCAGGCAGGGGCGCTGGGAGGTTACCGCGTCCCAATGGGTGGAGGCGGATAAGAACTGCTCCAACGGCGAGGCGCAGGTGCGCCATCTGCTTTATACCAAACAATATCTTTCCAAGCTGCTGGGGATAAATCCGGATAGCCTGAACCTGGATTTTGAGCCGGATACCTTTGGCCACAATGCGAATGTGCCGGAAATTCTGAATCAAGCGGGCGTAACATACTACTACCACTGCCGCGCGCAGGAAACCAATCACATCGCCTACCGCTGGCGCGCCCCCTCCGGCGCGGAAGTTTTGGTCAACCGTGAGGCATTCTGGTATAACGGCACGGTGGATGCGGACTATGCCCTTCCCGTGTGTGAGATGTGCGAAAAGCTGGGCATCACAGATGTGCTGCGGGTCTACGGCGTGGGAGACCACGGCGGCGGTCCGACCCGACGCGACATTGAGCGCATCATCGAATACGGCAAGTGGCCGATTTTCCCGCGCTTCCACTTTGGCACCTATGCGCAGCATTACGCACGATTGGAGCAAATCCGCGACACGCTCCCTGTGTTTGACAAGGAAGTCAACTCCATTTTTACCGGCTGTTACACCACACAGACGCGCATTAAGCTCGCCAACAAGCTGGGCGAAGCGCGTTTGACGGACACGGACGCTTACGGCGCCATGGCCGAGGTGCTTTGCGGCGATTTCAAGGCACAAAGCATGTTTAAGCCCTGGGAACACATCCTGTTCAATCAGTTTCACGACATACTGCCCGGCTCCGGCGTGATTGACACGCGGGAATACGCCATGGGCATCTTCCACCAGTCCCTCGCTGTTTCCAATACGCAGTCCGCGCGCGCCATGCGTGCCATTGCGCAGGGCATTGACACCTCCGGCCTGCCCGCCGAGGACGAAATGGGCAGTGTGGGCATATCCGAGGGTGCCGGCGTCGGCTTTACAATAGAGGCCTACGGCCTGCCCAAAACGGAACGCGGGCGCGGTAAAACACGTATTCTGCACTTTTTCAACCCCTCCGGCGTGGATTTCCACGGCGTGACACGCTTCACCATTTGGGATTGGCCGGGCGACCTTGCCCGCTTTACGCTCAAGGACAGCAGCGGCGCGATGTGCGTCCATCAACTGCTGCGCGGCGGAGAACGCGAAAAGCGCAACTATTGGGGGCATGATTATTACGACTTTTTGGGCGAGGTAACCGTCCCCGCCTTCGGCTACGCGACCTACACAGTCAGCGAAAGGGAGATTGAAAGCGTCGCGGGCTACTCCGCCCCCTGGGAGAATAACGAAAAGCCTTATCGCTATGTTTTGGAAAACGAGAATCTCTGTGCGGAATTCGATACCAAAACACTGCGCTTGGCACAGCTGACCGACAAGGCGAACGGCAAAAAATATATCGGCGGTGAAGGTGCCGGCCTTGTCAAAGTGACAGAAGACAATGTGGGTATGACCGCTTGGCGCATTGGCCGCCACACCAGGGTGGAGAGTCTGCAGGAGCAGGTACGCGTGAAGTGGACAGAATTCGGCCCCTTAAGGAACAGCATCTGTTACAGCGCCAAATTCGGCAACGGCTCCTCCTATGAATGCATCGTCAGCCTGGACGGCACAGCGAAACAGCTGGATTATCAACTAAAATGCGACTGGTTGGAAACCGGCAGCAGTGAGTTCATTCCGCAACTGGCCTTTCACGCGCCGCTTGCCTTTGAGGCAAAGCAGGGTAAGTATTCCATACCCATGGGCATCTATGCGCGGGAGGAAATTGACCTGGATGTCGGCACCAACGGCTTAGCCGCCGCGCCGAACGAAGATGACAAAGCATTATACGTTACAGCTGAAGGTAAATATGGCTTCCGCCTATGGAACAATTGCCTGGGGCTCACTATCCTGCACAGCTCCGTAAACCCGGATCCCTACCCGGAATTGGGCGAGCACAATGTCCGCTTTGCGCTGGGCATCTCAGAGAGCAGCAACGAAGCACTGGTTGCCGTGCAGCAGCAATGCGAGCATCCGCTTTCCTACCTCTCCGGCACGGTGCACACGGGCAGCTTACCGCTGAATGGGAACGCCGTGACCGTGTTGGGTGATACGGTAGCCGTCTCCAGCGTAAAACCCGCTGAGGACGGAAACGGCTTAATCATACGACTGTATGAAACCGCAGGGCGGGACTGCGCGGTCACGATCCGCGCCTTTTCCCCCATTACGGCGGCCTGTTTGACAGATATTCCGGAGAAAACCGGGCAGGCCATCCCGGTAAAGGAGGGCGCGGCAACACTTACCGTGAAACCCTTCAGCTTAACGAACATTCGAGTAACGCTATAATCCTACAATTACCTAAATTACTATTGGTATTATAACGCTGCCGCGGGATAATACCAATCCCACTTAATGGGATTGGTATTAAAATCGCGGCAGTATCTTTTTTTTGGCAACACAGCTTGCTTTTTTACCGCATTAATAGTAAAATTAATATAATTGGACAAATACTAAGTTTATTTATAGCGAAATATAGAAGAATTGAAGTGGTGCTTTGAGCAGAAAAAAGAGAGGCGGGCGGCGATCTCTGCAAATTTCGTTGCTGCTAATGATGGGGGTCGCCCTGTTCGGCGTTGCCATTGCTATCCTGATAATTTTCACCTCCAATATGCGGCAGGTGCTGACCGACGCGGAGGATTTACACTTGAGTGAGATGAGTGAAACGCTGCAGGGTTCCTTGAGCTATACCTCACAAGGCATTGCCTTTGCCACGCAGGACTGGGCGCAGCGCGATGCAACGCGCGAATTTGTGCTCAGTGAGAACACACGTTATCTGGACGAGAAACTGACGGATGACGCATTTTTGCTCAGCTACCACGCAAACTATCTGTTTGTGAAGGATAAAAACGGAACCTTGCTGCACAGCACCGCCTATGATTTAACCAACAACCGCGCAACAGTCCCCCCTGAGGGGCTTGCGCAGGCGCTGCCTCCGGTTTCAATGGAGCCGGGTGAGGAGAACAATGGCTACTGCGGCTTTTTCCAGCACCATGGCAACAGCTATCTGGTTTGCACCCGTGCGATTACGGACTCCAAAAAAGAGAAGCCTCCCGTGGGCAGCCTGAGCATCGCGGTTTTGATAGACGAAACATATTTGCAGGAACTGACCAAAATGTATAACTCCCGTTTTAGCGTAGAGCGTATCGACGCACAGCAAAACGGTTTTCGGGAGCAGACGAGCATCCGTGACGCGCACACCATTCTGCTGCATATCTATTTGCAAGACATTGAAAATCATCCGCTGCAGCTGGTAATGGAGCATCCACGCGCCATTTATGACAGCGGCATCTCCCTCATAATCGTGACGACAGCGCTGTTGTTCCTAACATTACTGATGATTCTGGCGCTGCTGTTCCTGCTCATTCAGCGAAATATTCTTCGGAAAATGACGCGTTTGAGCGATGCGGTATCGCGCCTTGGCGGCAGGGAAGAGCAGCTGGATTTGCAGCCCTACGACCAATACCGGGAGCTGTTTACTCTGGGGGATTCCATCAACCTCATGCTTGCCCGCCTGGAGCAAAACCGTTTGCAGGCGGAACAGACGGAAATGTTTCGCACTACCCTGCCCAACATTCTCAACGGCATGGATGCTTACCTCTATGTTTCGGATATTGAGACGGACGAAGTTTTATTTATTAATGATAAAATGCGTGAACATTACGGCTTGTCCGATGACACAATCGGCAAAATTTGCTGGAAGGTGCTACAGGACGGCTTTACCGAGCGCTGCGCGTTCTGCCCCAATCACAAGCTTGATGAGAACCCTGACGAGGTTGTGGTTTGGGAAGAGCACAGTACCGTTACCGGGCATTATTATAAAAATGTGGACCGCATTATTGAATGGACACAGGGTAAAAAAGTGCATCTGCAGCACTCCACCGATATCACGGATATCAAGCAGGCCGAGGCCGATTTGAAAAAGCGCCTGGAGCAGCAGGAGCTGATGGCGGAGCTCTCCCGTGCGTTTATTTCCCAGGACGACATGGAGCAGACCATTGCGCAAACGCTGAGGATGACCGGAGAGTTCCTGGATGTCAGCCGCCTGACCCTGGTTCCCCTTGCCGCGGAGGCTGATATTCCGGAATATGAATGGTGCAGTGACACCGCCGCTCAGTGGAAGGAAGTCGGCTCAAGTCTGCGCACCTTTCTGGAGGAATCCGGCATAGGAAAGGAGTTCGCGGCGCGTAAAAGCAGCCATTTTAATTTGGATGAAGCAAACCGCGAGGAACTGCTTGCCCGGTATGCGCTGGAATTCCAAACCGCACTGTTGTTCCCAATCTATATGCAGGAAACCCTTTGGGGTGTGCTGGAGGTTGACCGTTTTGGCGAATACCAGCCTTGGACAGGCAGCGAAATTACCTTGGGCGAAATGATTGCAGGCGTTCTTTCCGGAGTGATTGCCCGCCAAAATATGGAAAAGCAAGTGCTGCGCCTTTCCTCCATTGTGCAGAGCTCCCCGCAATATATTTCTATTATTTCTGAAGATAATGTGTTTGAATATTTCAACCCTGCCGCGCAGACAATCACCGGTTACTCCCACGAAGAACTGTTTGCGGGCGGCCTGCAACAGCTGTATGATAAAAAAACATTGCAAAGGTTGGATCAGGAGATTATCCCCATTATTCGGCAGGAGGGCAGTTACGGCTTTGAGCTGCCGCTGCGCCGCCGGGACGGTGAAATCCGCGTTATGTCGTTTTCCAGCTTTTTGCTGAACCATGGCGGCATAGGCTCCATCGCAACGGATATTACAGAAATACGCACGCTGGAAAAAGAGCTGATCCGCGCAAAAGAGCAGGCGGAGCAGGCAAGCAGCGCAAAGGGCGAATTCCTCTCCCGCATGAGCCATGAAATGCGCACACCCATGAACGCCATTATCGGCATGACGAATATTGCACGGGGCACAAATGACCCTGAGCGCAAGGAATACTGTTTGGAAAAAATCAACAACGCTTCCACGCATCTGCTGGGCGTGATCAATGACATTCTGGACATGTCCAAGATTGAAGCCAATAAATTTGAACTTTCCACCGGCGACTTTCGTTTTGAGCGTATGCTGATGAATGTGGTAAATGTGCTGAGCTTCCGCGTGGAAGAAAAGCGGCAGAAGCTCTCCGTCTCACTGGACAACGACTTACCGGACTACCTGCACGGGGACGAGCAGCGTCTGGCGCAGGTTGTCACCAATCTGCTCACCAATGCAACCAAATTTACGCCCGAGGACGGCTCAATTGATTTACGTACCAAGCTGCTCTCTCAGGAGAACGGCAGGGTGCGCATACAAGTCGAGGTGCGTGACAGCGGCATCGGCATTTCGAAGGCGCAACAAGCCAAGCTGTTCCGCTCTTTTGAACAGGCGGACGGCGGCATTGCCCGGCGTTTCGGCGGCACGGGGCTTGGGCTTGCGATTTCCAAACGTATTGTAGAACTAATGGACGGAGAAATCTGGATTGAAAGCGAGCTGGGCGAGGGCGCGGCCTTCCTGTTCACTGTTATGTTAGAGCCTGCTCACAATCCCTTGCCGGAACCCGCCGAGGTGCGCGACTACAGCCGCTTGCATGTGTTGGTGGTGGACGATTTGCAGGATGCACTGGATGAGTTCACCTACAATATGCGGCGCATCGGCGCACAGTGCGAAACGGCGCTGAGCGGCAAAGAGGCTCTAGAGAAAATAGAGCGGGCGCAAACACCCTTTGATATTTTGTTTGTGGACTGGCGCATGCCGGAGATGGACGGCGTGGCCTTAACCCAAAAAATTCGTGAAATGAACCAATCCCAGCCGGTTATCATCATGGTATCCGCGGCGGAGTGGACGGATGTGGAGCAGGAGGCGCGCGGCGCGGGCATCAACGCCTTTCTTTCCAAACCGCTGTTCCCCTCCAATATGACAGACTGCATGAACCAATGTTTCACAACCCAAAAGCAGAAACAAGAGGATGCGCAACAGGACTACTATCCCGGCAAGCGTGTTCTGTTGGCCGAGGATGTGGAAATCAATCGCGAAATCCTCTGTGCACTGCTGGAGGATACCGGCATCGACATCGACAGCGCAGTGAACGGAAAAGAGGCGCTGCAAATGTTCAGCGCCAACCCGCTGCGCTATGATTTGATTTTTATGGATGTACAGATGCCCGAGATGGACGGCCTGGAGGCCACGTCACGCATTCGTGCGCTGGAACATCCCCGCGCCGGAACCGTTCCCATCGTGGCAATGACAGCCAATGCCTTCCGCGAGGATATTGAAAAATGTCTGGAATCGGGCATGAACGACCATATTGCAAAACCGCTGGAAATGGATCGGCTGTTCAGCGTGCTACAGCAATATTTGGTGAATTGACATGCAGGAAGACACTTTACTTCTGGCATTTTTGGAGGACCGCTTGGCAAAAGCCCGGCGGGAATACTGCCTGTGCAGCTCCAGATTCTTAAGCCCCGGTCAGTGCGAACTGGCTGCACGGCATTTTGCAAAGGAGAAGGAGCTACGCGTTTGGTTTTTTGGTGGCTACGCGCAAGCACAGCGCCGCCTTGCCCTGTTTGTACCGGACTATTTCGAGCAGGAGGACGCCGCCACACTCGCGGACTTTTTGCCGGCGGAGGAACAACCTCTGCGTTTGATTCAAATGAGCAAAGATGCGTTTTCTCCGGCGCTGTCCCACAGGGACTATCTCGGCGCTGCTATGGCGCTTGGTGTGAAGCGCGAGATGCTGGGCGATATTTTGGTGAATGAGGGCGGTTGCTATTTGTTTGCGCTGCCCGAGGTCAGCTCTTTTCTATGCGAAAACCTGACGCAGGCAGGCCGCGCGACCCTGCAATGCCAAACCGTTTCACTCTCACAGCTGGAGCTGTCACCGGAGCGGACACAGCAGCGTTTTGCTACAGTTGCTTCCCTGCGTCTTGACGCCGTAATTGCCGAAGCCTATGCCCTATCCCGCAGTGCAGCCGCACAGCAAATTCAAGCCGGCATTGTGACGCGTAATGAAAAACCCTGCCTAAAGCCCGACAGCCGGGTTGAGGCAGGGGACATTTTCGTTCTGCGCGGCAAAGGAAAAACACGCCTGCAGGCAGTGGAGGGGCACTCCAAAAAAGGCAGAACCAAAATTGTGATTGAACTGTTTACGTGAGATTCACCCGCTCAACGGACAGGGTCTTTCCGCTGGCAGCGTCCAGTTCAAAGATACAGCCGTTGAGCATGAATTCCCCTTGTGTTACCGTATCAAAGCGCGTTGGCAGTCCTGTTTTCAGCCAACTGACGGAAAGCTCCGGCTGCACGCCGAGCACAGAATGTTTCGCCCCCGTCATGCCAAGGTCGGTGATATACCCTGTTCCGCCGGGCAGTATCTGCTCGTCCGCCGTTTGCACATGGGTATGCGTACCCCAGAGGGCGGAAACTTTACCGTCCAGATAAAAGCCCAGTGCACGCTTTTCGCTCGTGGCCTCCGCATGGAAGTCCACTACAATCATTCTGCAATCCCGCAGCTCTTCCAAAAGTGCATCTACACAGCGGAAGGGGTTTTCTACCGGGTCCATGAAGCTTATGCCCGCAAGATTGATGACGCCAAGCATCGTTCGCCCCAAATCAACTTTTGCAAACCCCTTTCCGGGGTTTTGGGCGCAAAAGTTGGCCGGGCGGAGGATGTTTTTGTTTTCCTCCAAGAAGTCATAAACCTCACGCCGCTTATAGACATGGTTCCCTGTGGTGAGAAAGTCTACACCACTATCCAGCAGACTCTGCGCAGAAAAGGGCGTTACACCGTTCCCTGCGGCGGAATTTTCCGCGTTTGCGATGCAGTAATCAATTTGCTTCCAGCGTTTGAAGGCGGGCAACTTTTGCCGCAGAAAGTCGCAGCCCTGCGCAGCTATCACATCACCGATTGCCAATAAATTCATGTTGCGCCTTTCGAAAAAGTAGGGGCGCACACCGTGCGCCCGCTACTCACTTTTTTATTTTGCATAATCAAACGCCCTGTTTTCGCGGATGATATGCACCTTGATTTGACCGGGATATTCCAAATCCTCTTCAATCTTCTTGGCAATATCACGCGCGACAAGCACCATTTTGTCGTCCGTAACCACTTCCGGCTTGACTAAAACGCGCACTTCTCGGCCGGCTTGAATCGCGAAGGAACGCTCCACACCCTCGAACGAGGTTGCGATTTCCTCCAGCTTTTCCAAACGCTTAATGTAGTTTTCGACATTCTCTCTGCGTGCACCCGGCCTTGCCGCGGAGATTGCATCCGCCGCCTGCACCAGGCATGCGACAACGGTTTTTGCCTCCACATCGCCGTGGTGCGCCTGAATGGCATGCAGCACCGCTTCATTCTCTTTATAGCGTTTGGCGAATTCATAGCCCAGCGCAACGTGAGAGCCCTCAACCTCGCGGTCAAGCGCCTTACCGATATCATGTAGCAGACCCGCCCGCTTGGCAGTTTTGACATCCGCACCGATTTCCGCCGCCATATGCCCTGCCAGGCTGGAAACCTCCAGCGAATGGTTCAGCACGTTCTGGCCGTAGCTGGTGCGGTAGCGCAGTTTGCCCAAAAGCTTTACAATTTCCGGATGAATGCCGTTGACTCCCGCGTCAATCAGGGCGCGTTCACCGGTTTGTTTGATGGTCATCTCCACCTCGCGGGTGGATTTTTCAAACATTTCCTCAATGCGCGCGGGGTGAATGCGCCCATCTACAATCAGCTTCTCCAGCGTTAGACGAGCAATTTCCCTGCGTACCGGGTCAAAGCTGGAAACGGTGATGGCCTCCGGGGTATCATCAATAATCAGGTCAACACCCGTGATGGTTTCAAGCGTGCGGACATTGCGCCCCTCACGGCCGATAATTCTGCCCTTCATTTCGTCATTGGGCAGCACCACTACAGAAACCGTTGCCTCCGCCGTGTGCTCCGCGGAACAGCGCTGAATGGCAGTTGAAATAATCTCCCGCGCGAGCGTGTCCGCCTCGTCCTTGGCGCGCTGTGAGATATCCATAATCCGCACCGCTTTTTCATGCACCAAGTCATCCTCCAGCGTTTGCAGGATATATACCTTCGCCTGCTCCTTCGAGTAGCCGGAAATCCGCTCAAGCATCTCAAACTGGCTACGCTTGATGGTTTCAACTTCCTCTAAATTTTCGTCCGCCTCTTTGATTTTGCGCTGCAGGGTCTCTTCCTTCTTCTCGAGATTCTCACCTTTTTTGTCGAGATTCTCTTCCTTCTGCACAATACGGCGTTCCTGCCGCTGCACCTCGCTGCGGCGTTCACGCAGCTCTTTGTCAACTTCTGAACGCTGCCTGTGAATTTCGTCCTTCGCCTCAATAATGGCTTCTTTCTTCTTGGTCTCAGCTGCTGTCATTGCTTCGTTGACAATGCGCGTTGCTTCCTTGGTTGCGGAGCCGATTGCGGCCTCCGCAATTTTCTTCCTATGTAAACCGCCATACCAGAAGCAGAGGGGGCCTATGATTGCCGCTGCTATTATGACGCCTACAAGTCCAAATACCCATTCCAAACCCTGTGTGCACCTCCCTTTCTTTTCTGATTTCTTCTTGCTTTCTCCTCGAATAATCCCACAATATGAATAGTTGGCTATTCTTATCTATTTTAATCATATCAGTAAAGAGTGTCAAGAACAAAATACTGCCTGTAAAGCCTATTTCCCGTATTTCCTGCATACTATATGCAAGAATTTACAAATTATACATATTTGTCGAATCAGAAAAAACGATAATATAGAGAAAACAATGAAAACGGGAGGCAGTTATGCAATACGGCTTGGTGGCAGACAGCGGTTGTGACCGCTCACAGGAACTGCAGGACGAAATGGACATCCACTATGTCCCGCTGCAAATACGCATTGGTCAGAAAGAGTACGCAGACGATGAAACACTTGACTTTGCGGCATTGCATGCCGCGCTGAAGGACGGGAGCACGCCGATAAAATCCGCCTGCAGCGCCCCGGGGGAGTGGGCACAGGCCTTTCTTGCTCACCCGGCGCAGGCAGTGTTCGGCATAACGATTGCCGACAAGCATTCCGGCTCCTACAACAGCGCCCTGCTCGGCGCACAGGAGGCGCGGGAACAGGGCAAGCGTGTGCATGTATTCAACTCCAAAAGCATCACCTCCGGCGAGTTGCTGGTGGCGAAGCAAATCCTGGCCGCCGTGCGTGAGGGCTTGGAGTTTGATGCAATCGTGGATAGGGTGACAACCTATGTTGACCGCATGCAGACCTACGCCGTGTTAAAAACCACGGACGGCTTGGTAAAAAACGGGCGCATGCCCAACTTTTTGGGGAAGGCGGTAACGGCTTTGAACATTAAGCTCATCCTCTGTTCGGATGGGCAGGGCGTTATTACCCTGCGCTCCAAGGCACGCGGTTTTGAGGCCGCAATGCAAAAGATGGTGGATTTGCTCGCCGACACCTGCAGCGATTTTAAGAGCCGGACGTTGATAATTTCTCATATCGAGAACGAGGAGGGTGCAAGGAAGGTGGCGGAACTTGCCGTAAAGGCCTACCACTTTGCAGACGTTATCATCAGCCGCCCAGGCGGCTTAGGCAGCCTTTACGCCGGAGTTGGCGGAATTGTGATTTCTTATTAACTATGGCGCAAAAAAACAGGGGGACGTTACCGTCCCCCTGTTTTTTTGGGTTGTTGGATTACTCAGCCTTCTCGAACAGACCGGTAAACAGGCCCGCCCAATCTACGCCTTCAAAGAGGTCGCTGATGAGG
>JAVBPP010000104.1:0-12850 GCA_031549535.1 Oscillospiraceae bacterium | reverse complement strand
TTTCAAGGAAAATCCAATTTCACTTCACCGTAATCAAGCAAGTAGCGCTCCTGCCGTTAAAGGTCTTCACCGTAATGGTGGCCTTGCCCGCCGCCTTGGCGGTGACGATGCCGTTTACGTCCACGGTTGCGACCTTGGTATTATTGCTGCTGTATTTGCGCAGGAAGGCGCCCGCGCCGGAGTTGACGCTGCTGTTCAAATCCACCTTACCGCCCTTGCTCAAGGTTTTACTCTTGTAGTTGAGCGTGATGGAGCTGGGCGCGGACCGAACGGTTACAACGCATTTGGCCGTTCTGCCGTTATAGGTTGTGACAGTGATGGTCGCCGTGCCCACTTTTTTGCCTGTGACTACGCCGTTCGCGTCCACCGTTGCAACCGCACTGTTGGAAGTTGTGTAGGAACGTTTATTGCTGGCTGCGCCGCTGTTGACGGTGGAATTGAGATCCAGTGTTTTTTCGCCCACGCCGATGGTGGCCTTGCTGTAATTCAGCGCGACGGAGGACGGCGCTTTTTTCACCGTGACGGTATAAGTCGCGGTCTTACCGTTGGTGGAACTCGCCGTAATTTTTGCCGTGCCGGTGGCATTGGCCTTGACAAGACCCGTGGCACTGACCGATGCGACGGCTCCGTTTGAGCTTTTCCAGCTGATTTTGCGGTAGGTGGCGTCCGCCGGAGTGAATTTCACGCCCAGCTGCTTGCTCTCGCCAACGCCCAGTTCGCCTTTTGTGCTGGAGCTGTTCAGCTTGATGCCGGTTACGGCGATTGGGGTGAGGGCAACAAATTTTGCGCCGTATTGTTTGGCGAAGCTTTCGGCGGTGGTGTTTTTGTAGCCGCTGATGGTAATTCCTTCTACATTACTAAAAGCCCAATACTCAATAGAAGTCACACCGGCCGGAATGGTTACTTTTTTTAAAATATTCTTATAGTAGTAAAAAGAATACGGAGAAATTTCCGAAAGTGTATTGGGGAAGGTCACCTCAGCGAGCGCAGTGTGCGCAAAAGCCCATTCCCCTATGGATGTAAGCCCCTCTGCGAATGTGACGCTGCTTAGATACTGGCATCCGCAAAAAGCGGAATCCCCGATGCTGCGCAGGCTTGCAGGGAATACCACGCTGTTCATAGCGGCATTATAAAATGCCAATGCGCCGATAGAAACAAGCCCTTGAGAAAGTGTAAGCGTTTTCAGGCGTTTGGCTGCGAAGAAGGCTTCCTTCCCTATCGTCCGTACTCCGCCGGGTATGTGAAGGCTTGTCAAACCCGTGTAAGCGAACGCCTCGTCCGCAATGGTTTTCAGGCTCTGCGGCAATTCCGCGCTGACTAATTGATCTGTATAAACAAATGCGCGCCGCCCAATGCTCTGCACCCCCTCCGGCAGGGTGACACGCCACAAATTACGCTGATGCGCAAAGGCATAGTTGGCAACTGCTAAGGTTCCTTCCTTTACTTTCATATGATAAAACAGAGGCATAGATCCTTTAAAAGAATACGCCGCTCTGCCTGCATACACTACACCGTTTTTTTGCATTCCGTACCATTTTGTGCCCTGCAGTGCAAAATCACCGAAATCCAGTGCTTTGTCCTTGGGAAATGTTAAATCTGCCAAGGCATTGCACCCTTGGAAGGCCTGTTCCACAACGCGGTTGACAGAGCCGGGAATGGAAAACGCAGTTTGCGGCGTTTTTTCGGTGTAGCGCAGTAACACGGTTTTGGCCTTGTTGTATAGAACACCATTGACAGCAGTGTAGTTTTGATTTGCGCTGCTCACTGTAATGCTTTTTAAACCGCCGCAATAGGTAAATGCGTTCTCACTGATTTTAGTGACCCCGCTGCCGATTGCAATCTGATACAATTTTGAGCTCATGAAAGCATACTGCCCTATTGTAAGCACGGAATCGGGGATTTTAAGTGCGGAAACGTTGCTATTTGCAAAGGCGGAACTTCCGATTTTGATTACGCTACTTGGAACAGTGTAAACTTCAGTCGCTTTGGCCTGGGGAAAGCAGTGCAGTGTCGTTTTATTTTTATTAAACAGCACCCCGTCTTGCGATGAAAAGGTTGGGTTTGCGCTGTTTACATGGATACTTACTAGGGACTTGCAGAGAAAGGTGTTGTCATTGTCAGCCGAAGGCTCCTCCCGAATATATCGAAGTCCGCTGGGCAACGTGATACTCGTTGCTTCCGTGTTCTTTTTATTCCAGTCCGAGTTAAATGCATTTGGTGTTATCGTTGTCACTACGCGTCCTTCCATTTTTTCAGGTATCACAACGATGGAATTTCTCCCGGTATAACTCTCGATTGTAAGGGTACCGTCACTGTTTTGCACATATCCAAAATCACTGGCCGGCGTTTCCGCCGCAGTCACGTGCACGGGCAAGCTGTTGAAACAGAGCAATACCACCAGTAGCAACGCGAAAACACGTTCTTTTTTCATAGTCTCATCCCCCTTATATGAAAAATATCCCGAAAACAGTATATCACTACTGCCTCCGGGATACAAGAGCGGTATTTCAATAGGTTTGCTTTCTTATTATACTATACCAATTTCCGCTTATAAAACAAATGCGCACCCAGCAGGGACACTACCACAGTGATGAACAGCAGCAGACCCACCTGCATCGTGGGGGCGAAAACCAGCAGCAGAACCCCCGCCAGGATGGGCAGGACGGAGATGCGCCAATGCTTGGCAAAATAGCCCGCGCCCAGGGCACCGAACAGGGCAGGAATCACCTGGCGAAACGCCGGGGCAAACACGGAATCGGGCGCTGTTAGGCGCGGCAGAATCGGCGCAAACAGCAGAATGCCAAGGGCAAGGATGAGCGTTGTGGTGATGGAGGAGGCGGCGATGGCTATGGTTGAGATGACCTCACCCTCCTGGGAATTCGCGCGTACACCCGCGTTTTCCATGGCGTTCAGTCCGCAGGGCAGCTTGAGGTTACTGATGTTGCCCGTGATAAAGGAAAGGTAAGTGCCGCCCGCGCCCAGCATGGGGGAATAGGTCAACACCTCCACGACAGCCGTGGTATAGAACAGCGGAATTACCCCGAGCAAGCCGCGAAAAATCAGCTGTGCCTGCGGCCAGGCATCAAAGTAAACGCTCATAGAAAGCGGCACAGCCAGCATGACACAAAGGCCTGTAACGGCAGAAATTCTGCCCCAGGTATGGACGCGGTCAATATAGTTTTTTTGTTTCATCACATCGCCCTCCCTTAATAACGCCATTCATGCAGGCTGATGGCTTCCGGCAGCACAAGGCTGCACAAAATCGCAACGCCCATGGCGGCAAACATACTCAGCGGCATGGCAAAGGGCTCCAGCCATTTGATGCAAAAGCGCTTACACAGCCACTGCAAAAGCAACATAAAGCCGACCGCGCTCACCAAGGTAATCACCGAGGAAAAGCCTGCGCCGTCCCCCTGCACCTCTTTGCTGCCCGCGCCGTTGATGGAGCGGGCGATAAACGCGGCGATGATGCCGATAAACGCGGCGGCGGCCATCAAATCCGCCCATTTTGCGTTGCTTGCGGCAACCTTGCCTATCTTTTTCTGCACCCGTTTAACGAGGAAAGGCATCAAAATCAGCGGCATAATGCTGCCAATGGTCATGACCCAGGCGGCAGCGGTGAACACAAGCTCATCCGTCACGGCGGCGTTGATTCCGCTGCGGATGCCAAAGGCCTCGATTACACTCATGGCGGCTGTGGTTTCATAGCTGATATTGCCGATGACGCTCAAACGAATCCAGGGCAGCACAAGCCCCAGCGCGTTGGCAAGCGAAATGACGGTTGCCAGGATGGCAAGGGACGGCGCAACCGTGAACAGCGCGGCGGAAAGCACCGTGCTCTGCATGGTTTTGGAGGAGATGCCAATCTTCTTCCCCTGCTTCCAAGCTTTGCGCATAAAAAACAGGGATTGCCCGAGCACAAACACCACAATCAGCGTGCCCAGGAGATACATAAAACCGCTTTCCCGAAAATCCCGCATAGCATTACCACCCTCTTTGTTGATGGTTTTATTTTATCACGAAACACGGGTTTTGGTCAAATCATTCCTGATACCAATCTGGTATGACATATTACTCCTGCACCAAACAGTAGTAAAAATTTTGCGGGTCAAAATCCCATACGGCCGAGCATTTCGACCCGCAAAATTAACTACTGTTAAATGCAGGAGTAATAAAAAGAAAGGCTGTCTCATACACTGATGACAGCCTTTGCTTTTGTTGCTATTTGTTTTGAATGGCACTGATGCTGTTTAATACGCCGAGGCATTCGCTGCAGACCTTATGTCCGGAGAGTTCAATCAGCTTCTCCGAGCTGCCGCAAAACAGGCAGGAGGGCATGTACTTCTTCAAGATGATGCGGTCCCCCTCCACAAAAATCTCCACGGAGTCCTTATTATCCTGCAGGTCAAAGCTCTCACGCAGTTCCTTGGGTAGCACGATGCGACCCACGTCGTCGATTCTTCTTGTAATTCCAATTGATTTCATATCTTTATTCTCCTTACGCCAAAACGGCAGACTTTATGCGCTTTAAATATACAGGCATCTACAGGTTTCCCAAATATTCCCTTGCCTGTAACAAGAATACCAAATTTTCCACCGCATGTCAAGGAATCAGACCTAAAGTTATTCTTAAATCTTTCATAATTTTCCATATGGATAGATAAACTGACAAGTAGTTCCACAATATCTTGAATTGTTGCTGCGTGAAATGGGGGGATGCCGGGGTGATGAATTATCTCTGGGCGGGGATGCTGCTGCTTGCATTGGTTTCCGCTGTCATGCAGGGCAACATGGGGGCACTTTCCGCGGCGGTTTTGAACGGGGCGAATGACGCGGTCAGCCTTTGTATCAAGCTGCTTGCGGCGCTTTGCCTGTGGGGCGGTGTGCTGCGCATTGCGCAGGATTCCGGGCTGACCACGCATTTATCGCGCCTGTTCTCGCCCCTGCTGCGCCTCCTTTTTCCGCGCCTTGCGGGGGATTCCCCCGCGCTGCAGGCCATATCCATGAACATCACCGCCAACATGCTCGGCCTGGGCAACGCCGCAACGCCACTCGGGTTGGAGGCCATGCGGCATTTGGACGATTTAAACGGCCATGGCAAAACCGCAAGCCGGGAGATGATTTTTTTCGTTGTGCTCAATTCCGCTGCCTTTCATCTGCTGCCCACTACGGTAGCCGCTCTGCGGCAGAATTTCGGCTCCGCCAACCCCATGGACATCATGCCCGCCGCATGGATCAGCTCCCTGGCTGCGCTGACAGCCGCGTTGGGTGCCGTGAAGTTGTTTTCGTGGATATTGCCCCGCTGACGAAACCTTGCGCATCATGAGCGGAGCAATAATACGGGAGAAGTGAGCGAATTTGGGCTATTTCAATCAATTGAGTCTTTACGTTATCCCCTGCGTTGTCGCCGCAATTGTCCTTTACGGGCTGTTCCGGCGTGTTCCTGTATTTGAAAGCTTTCTTGCCGGGGCAAAGCAGGGGCTGCACACTGCCTATAACCTCTTACCTGCGCTGACCGCGCTGGTGGTTGCGGTCTCCATGCTGCGTGCCTCCGGCGCGATGGATGCACTGGTTCACCTGCTTGCGCCCCTCGCGAGGATATTGGGAATTCCGCAGGAGGTTTTGCCGCTGATGGCAATCAGCCCCATCTCGGGCAGCGGTTCGCTGAGCTTATATGAATCCCTGTTGACAGCGCACGGCCCGGATTCCTATATCGGCCGCGTGGCCTCCGTTGTGATGGGATCCACGGAAACCACCTTTTACGCGGTAACAGTATATTACGGCAGCATCGGCATTTCAAAAAGCCGGTACACCATCCCCGCAGCGCTGTTGGGGGATATGACCAGCTTTGTCTGCTCCGCTTTGAGCGTGCGATTGTTATTTGGAGGTTAGTGATAGCCCAAAATACGCCGCCGCGTTGTTGTAGGCGATATCTCGGACGATGTCACAGAGGGATTCCCGTTCATCCGGATACAGGCCGTTTTCCACCATGTCGCCAATCAGGCCGCAGAGAATGCGGCGGAAATATTCGTGGCGCGGGTAGGAGAGGAATGATCGGGAATCCGTCACCATGCCGACGAATTTCGCCAAAACGCCGAGGTTGGCCAGCGCCTTCATCTGCTCGCGCATGCCGTCCAGATTGTCGTTGAACCACCAGGCGCTGCCGAATTGAATTTTGCTGGCGGCTTCCTCATTCTGGAAGTTACCCAGCATGGAGCCGAGTACATAGTTGTCCTTGGGATTCAGTGTGAACAGAATCGTGCGCGGCAAAGCGCCCTCCACGGCAAGGGAATCTAAGAGCCGAGAGAGGTTGTGCGCCACTTCATAGTCCGCGATGGAGTCGTAGCCGGTATCCGGTCCGAGCTTTTGGAACATGGCTGTGTTGTTGTTACGCATTGCGCCGATGTGCACCTCCATGCCCCAATCGCGTTTGGCGTATTCTGCCGCAAACATGCGCATGAGTTCGGTTTTGTAGGCATCAATTTCGCATTTGGACAGGCTTTCGCCCTTAACGGCCTTTTGGAAAATGGCTTCCAGCTCCGCCTCATTTGCGCGGGTATAGGGGACATAGGAGAAGGCGTGGTCGCTGGCGCGGCAGCCCAGGGAGGCAAAGAACGCGATGCGCTCTTTCAGGACAGCAACCAGTTTCGCATAGCTTTCGATGCCGGTATCCGCAGTTTTTTTCATGGCGGCGAGCCAATCGTTCCAACCGGGAAGCTCAATGCCCAGCGCCTTGTCGGGGCGGAACGCGGGCAGGATTTTGCAGGCAAACCCTGCATCTTTTGCGATTGCACTATGATATTCCAGCGTGTCCGCCGCGTCATCCGTGGTGCACAGCGCGGTGACATTGGATTTGGTAATCAATTCGCGCGGGGTGAAGCCGCCCTGTGCAATTTTCGCATTGGCGCGTTCCCAAATACTGTCGCAGCTTTTGGCGGAAAGCGGCTCGTAAATATCAAAATAACGCTGCAATTCCAAATGCGCCCAGTGATACAGGGGGTTGCCAATCAGGCCGGGCATGATGGAAGCCCAGGCCTTGAATTTTTCATAGCCGGAAGCGTCGCCCGTAATATAGTTCTCCTCGATGCCGCAGGAACGCATGGCGCGCCATTTGTAGTGGTCGCCGCCGAGCCAAAGCTGCGCAAGGTCAGCCGGGGCTTCGTTTTCATAAATTTCCTTCGGCGAAAGGTGGCAGTGCCAGTCAAAAATCGGCATCTCATTCGCCGCGGCAAATAGGGCGCGCGCCGGTTCGTTATCCAGCAGAAAGTCTTTGTCCATAAATGGTTTCATTGTGTTTTGTTCCTTTCGATATTTGATCATAGCGCAACCCATTCCATGGTGTCATTCTCCCGGTTTACGCCGCAAAGATACAGCGCATCATCTCCGGGGTTGGCGATCCAATGCGTTGTAATTTGTTTCACAGAAAATGACATGGGTTTTTCAAGTGCATCCCGCAAGGATATCCAATGCAGCGTGCCCTCATCGCATTGCGGCAAACTACAGGCTTGCGTGACTTCTCCAACGAAATAATAACCGCTTCGGATTTCGTCCCCGGCGTTTCGGGTTGTGATATATCGCAGATGTAAATTTTTTATGCATTCTTGTGATATCTGCGCTTCCTCCGCAATTTCCCGATAGCAGGCTTCCAGCGGCGTGTTGATTTCCTGTGGTTCTATATGGCCGCCGATACAAGACCACATGCCCGGTGCAATTTTTTTCTGCATACTTCGGTGCATAAGCAACACTTTGTCCTGATATGTGAGAAATGCGCCGACCATGTTCCGTGTTTTCATAAAACCTCCGAGTTTTATACCAAACTTATCCAAAAAATCTACGCAAGTGCAATGATGAATACTCCCTCCGCCACCTGCGGGGGGCACCTCCCTCTGTGAGGAGGCCAGGTTGCTTTTTGCACCTTTGCAATCTTTAGTTTATGTGCCTGCTTATGTACGCAGGGTTTGGAAGCTTATAGTCTTTTATAAGTAGAAGCCGTATAGACTGCCACCCTGGCCTCCCTCACAGAGGGAGGTGCCCCCGCAGGGGGCGGAGGGAGTCAAGCCGGCGCCGTTTCCGGAACAATTCATCCCTTGCGATTCCTTTGAACGGCCTGTTCAATCACCAAACAAACCCCCTCAAAGTTTTCGTCAACATCTGTATTTGCGAAACGAAGTACGCGCAGTCCCAGAGAGGAAAAAATCTTCGTACGATTCTCGTCATATGCCATTTGCTCCGGGGTATAATGCCCGCTGCCGTCCAATTCAACAATCAGTCCAGCCCTATGACAATAAAAATCAACTATGAAAGCATCAATTGCTTTTTGCCGTTGAAACCGAAGTGGATAGGTTCGTAAAAACTCGTACCAAAGCTTGTTTTCCCAAGGTGTTGCATTTTTGCGCAGTTCTTTGGCGTGTGGAATTAGTTTTTTGTTATAGGTCAGCGACATGATGCAATTTCTCCTATTAGTCCGGCAATTAAACTGTGCCAAAAGACCGCTAAGATTTGGCTCGGTTTAGTTGGTGGACTAACAACTAAAAATTCACGCAAATGCAACAGCGGGGGACTCCCTCCGCCCCCTGCGGGGGCACCTCCCTCTGAGAGGGAGGCTAGGTTGCTTTTCGCACCTTTGCAATCTTTAGTTGATTATCTACGGGCATAGTCTTATGAGAAGCCATATAGGCGGCCACCCTGGCCTCCCTCCAAGAGGGAGGTGCCCCCGCAGGGGGCGGAGGGAGTCAGGCCGGCAGCCGCTTCCGGAACAATGCAGCCTTACTTCCCGTTCTTCACAACATCCATCATGCCGGAAAACGCATCCGCGATGATGACGGCAGTTTCCGCCCCCACGGAGTTCGTTTCCTCATAATGCCGCCTGTCCAAGCGGTCGCGCACCTGCTCAATATAGGGCAGTTCGGGATTCACCATAAAATCGTTGGGCGGGATGACATAGCCGATTTCATCGTTGGCAAGGCCGAAAATCAGCAGATTCGGGTCACCCGCAATCTCACACAGCGGCAGGGGATTTGTTTCCGGCCCCTTGCCCGTGGCGCACTCCTCTGCGCGCAAATAACCGCCGTAAACCGTCTCCGGGAAGGCCTCGCCGGGGTAGAGCAACATATTCAGGCCGCCAAATTCGATGTAGGTCATCTCCGTTTTCAGGGATTGTTTGAGCGCTCCCTTGCCTGTGGGATAGCTGTGGGCGCTGAGCAGCTTGAGCTTGCCGCCGAGCATCAACACCGGGTTATCGGCCTGCACATAGAATTCCTGTTTCAGCAGGTTGATTTTGGGTTCCAGCTTGATTTCGTCCTGTTCCTCCATGGAAAGGATGGTTTCGCCCAAAATGCGCCCCGCCATCTTGGTGGATTCGATGTTATCCTCCACCAGCTCGTGCATGGTAATCATGCCGCCGATGGCTCCGACGAAGTAAATCACGTCCGCATTCGCAC
This sequence comes from Oscillospiraceae bacterium, assembly GCA_031549535.1. GTDB lineage: Bacteria > Bacillota > Clostridia > Oscillospirales > Acutalibacteraceae > JAVBPP01. Next base: position 3,410 of record JAVBPP010000104.1, on the reverse strand, counting down.
CCTCGTTTACGGTTTTGCGCATATAGCCCGGAAAATCCGCGCTGATGAGGGAGTTTTTCCCGAGCAGGGATTCCGAGTGGGAGGCGAAGTTGATAAAATAAATCTCCCTGCCGCCGTCCGCAGGCACAAAACGCAGGCGGGTGACCGCTCTGGAAAACACCTTGGGCAGGCGTTTATCGTTTTGCAGGCATTCCGGTGCGTCTTTTCTGCCCAGGAAAATCTGGCCGTCGCGGCGGGTTTCATACGCTTCACGCACGGCGCGTTTTACGCCGTCATACATCAGGCGCTGGAATTTCGGGTCCTTACCGGTGCGGATTTTTTTCGGAATCGGCCCCCAGATGCCCATGGTGTCAATGCCCGCATGGTCGTGCGTGGACATAATATTTATGGAGCGGCAGCCGGTTTTGCGCAAAAAATCCTCCATCTCCGCCTTGAGCTGCTTCACATCGTTGCCGACCAAGCCCACATTGTCAACTGAAACAAACACCACCGCGCCGCGCCCGGAATTGTCGTCCACCCAGAACGCGCTGGCGGTCAAATCATCCAAAACACCCTGCGCGGGGTTGTTAGATTTGTAACCCGCAATATAATAGGTATGTGTGGCCACGTCGTCCGGCGTGATTACCTGCGAGGAAAAGCCGACTGTGAAATGGTCAGAAACCGCCTTGTCAATTTTGTCAAACACCCCGCGTGGGATGGACGGAACGGGGTTCTTCTTCCCCTTTCTTGCTGCGGAAGCGGCGATAGCGCCCTTCCCAAGGTTTGCGGCTGCGATGCCGAATTTTCTGCCGATACCCATATGCTTACCTCCGTTATAAAGTGAAATTTTTCCCAGTTTCATTGTAGCACAAATCGGGGGGATTTCAAGAAGCTTTCTGTAAAAATCATAGCAAACGCCCTGTTTTTGTTTATAAAATGTTTATATTTCTAAACTTTACCCAATCATTTTGGTGTCGTGCTTTACATCCCTGTTCGCTTTGGTATACTAAGCTTGTTTCTTTATACGTATAGGAGAGGAATGTGCTTATGACCCGATTACCGTCCGCCCCGGTGAAACCAACCAGCTCCCTGCGTTATGCCATCGGTATGTTCGGCACCTCAATCCCCATCAACATGTTCAAGACCTATGCCGTGGCGTTTTATGTGGACTCGCTCGGCCTGCCCATGAAGCGCTTTGCCGCCATTATGGCCATTTACGCCTTGATTGACGCGTTTGATAACCCGATTTACGGCTATCTCTCCGACCATACCCGCTCCCGCTGGGGCAGGCGCAAACCCTGGTTTGTAATTGGCACGCCCCTGCTGATTTTAAGCTTTATTTTTTTCTATGCGCCGCCCGCTTCTGTTCTGGAGGCGGAAAAGAGCCTGTATTTGTATGTTTTACTGATGTACAGCATCACCGGAACGCTGGATTCGCTCATCAACGCCAACTACGGCGCCCTCTTCCCCGAGCTGTTTGATGAAGACAAAAAACGCGCGAAAACCAATTCTATGCGGCAGGCGTTTCAGCTTGTTGCCATGGCAATTAGCATTGCGCTCACCCCCATTGTGCGGGATAAAATCGGCTACCGAAACACCGCCATTATTTACGGCCTGCTGGCGCTGGTTGTGATTCTCTACTGCGCGTTCGGCTGCCGCGAAAATCCGCAGAATCAAGAGCTGGAGAAGCCGCGCCTGCTGCGCACCGTTTTGGATTTAATCAGCAACCCGAAATTCTGGCTGTTCGGCCTGACCAACGCCTTTTACGCCGCCGCGTTTTCCCTGATACTCAGCACGATTCCCCTCTATGTCAAGTATGTGCTCCAATCCGGCGGAACCGAAACCACCATTCTCATGGCCGCATTTTTGGCCTTCACCCTGATTGGAATTGTGGTTTGGACGCTGATTCTGCGGAAGTTCCAATTGATGAGCGGCTGGCGGCTTTCCCTCGCTTTCATGTGCGTGGGCTTTATTCCGCTATATTTTGTAAACAGCCTGTATACTGTCATGGCCGCCGCCTCTATCGTTGCCTTCGGCGCGGCCGGTGCGCTCACCACGATGGACGTGGTCGGCGCTAAGGTGATGGACGACGACTTTCGCCGCCACGGGGTCAAGCGCGAGGGTATGCTCTCCAGCGCCATGGGCGTGCTCAGCCGCCTGAACAGCCTATATATCGCCCTTTCCATGACCCTCATGCAACAGTTTTTCGGCTATGTCAGCGGCGATGAGCCCGGCCCAAACCCAGCGCGCGCCATGAAGGTGCTGCTGGTGGTATTCCCCGGCATTGCCATGCTGTGCAGCCTGGGCGTTTCCTTCCTGCTGCGTTTTCAAGAGGATAAACTGCAGGTGACGGAACCGGAGAAAGAGACATGAACGAAAAATTTCTGATTATCAACGCGGACGACTACGGCATCAACGAACAGACGAATGCCGCAGTCTTTCAGCTGTTTGAACAAAAGCGCATTAGCTCCGCCTCCGTCCTCGCGGTGGGGCCGCGCGCGGAGCAGGCGCTGGAAATTGCCGCAGAAAACAAATACCCCGTTGGGATACATTTTGCCTTTAACTCCGACAGTGAGGCGGAGCGCTGGCACAGCTTCACTTTGGCTACCAGCCTAAACGACGGCAAGGGGCTGCACCACGACCAAAAGCAAATTACTCTGCATGCCAAAAGCGCCGATATCACGACAGAAATGGAAGCGCAGTATCGTTTTATGGTAGAAAACGGCTGTGTACCGGACCATGCGGACAGCCACTGCGGCACCCTGTTCGGCATCAACGGCAGGCTGTTCTTCCTCAACGCCTTTCGCTTTTGCGCGGCACACAATTTACCCTTCTGCCTGCCGAAACGCCCTCGCTTTTTAACGCGGCAGCTGGGCAGCGGTGCGGCAAAACTCTTGCAGCCACTGCATAAAAGCATCGTCGCCATCGGCATGAAAATGGGCGTTATGCTGCCGGACGACATGTTTTCCAACCCCTATTCCATCCGCAAGATTGAAAGCTACGCTACCCTGCGCGATTATTACATCCGCGAAATGCGCGCCCTGGAACCGGGAATAACGGAGCTGTTTTTGCACCCCTCCTTCCCCCTGGGCTACTTGAACGATGCGCAGGACGAATGGACGAAGCGGGAATATGAATGCCGCCTGCTGATGAGCGGTGATTTGCTGGAAATTGCAAGGGACGAAGGCATCCGCCTGGTTTCTTGGGGCGAGGCGCCGTTTGACGGGAGATAAGACATGACAAAAAGAGCCAAAGTTGAAACTGGCGTTATCGCTGTTGTATGCACGTTCTATCTCCTTTTTTTGCTCAAGCTGCTGCTCCTCTCCCGGGTTTCGCTGGCAACGCTGTTTGACGGCCAACGGGCGATGGAGCGGTCGTTTAAATTTATACCCAAAAAAACAATAAAAGAAAATAAAATTTTAAACAAAACT
>JAVBPP010000121.1:0-8807 GCA_031549535.1 Oscillospiraceae bacterium | reverse complement strand
CACGCCTTTCTGCGCCTGCGTGAGAGTTATGACGAATGCTTCTGCACCATATATGAATTCACCCGCACCCAAACGGCCATCACAGTTTTTTGCATTGACCCTTCGCACATCATCCGTGAAAAACTGAATTTCGCCGTGAGCAGCGTGCTGTTTTCCGCAACGCTCTCTCCCCTGCCCTATTACCGCGAAATTCTGGGCGGTGAGGAGGAAGACGGCCTATTATCTCTGCCGTCCCCATTTCCGCAGGAAAATTTGCTGCTGCTCGCGCACCGGGGCATCTCCACAAAATTTGCTGACCGCCCGGACTCCCTCCTGCCGATTGCGCAATCCATTGCGGAAACTGTTGCGCGGCACACGGGGAATTATTTGATTTTCTTTCCCTCGTTCCGCTATTTGCGCGACGTGGAGGAGCAGTTCCGGGAATTATACCCACAGTATACGGTTCTCACCCAGCAAAGCAGTATGGCGGAAGAAGAGCGGGCAGAGTTTCTTGCCCGCTTTGAAAGTGAGAAGCCCGAATGTCTGCTGGGTTTTTGCGTGTTGGGCGGCATATTTTCTGAGGGGATAGACCTCGCGGGCGACAGGCTCTGCGGTGCGATAATCGTTGGCGTCGGCCTGCCGCAAATCAATGTGCGTTTGGACGTGATACGCGATTATTTCACCGCCAAAAACGGCAGAGGCTATGATTTTGCCTATGTTTTCCCCGGTATGAACAAGGTGTTGCAGGCAGCCGGCCGCGTAATCCGTACAGAGCAGGATAGGGGTGTCGTCCTCCTGCTGGATACCCGCTACGCCCGCACAGGCTACCGCAGCCTCTTTCCGCAGCACTGGGCGGGTTTGCAATACCTTTCGGATACGGCGGAGCTTGCGCAGGCCTGCGAGGCATTTTGGTGAAATTCGGTATCACACAAATATAACCTTGATCTCACCAAAATTTACATCGCCTGTCAAGACGAGCATGGGGCCGAAGCCCGGCTCTACGGTACGGTAAGAGATTTTGACGTCGCCGAGAAACGCGGATGCTTTGTTGAGAACCTGCCACTCCTTGGGCACGTATAACACCGTTTCGCCGAAGGAGCAGGATACATTGACCTGCACACCGTTGGGGGATGGGACGGCTCTGTCAAAAAAGACCTTGAGGTTGCCAAAGGAGCAGTGCAAGGTTGCGCCCTCCAGGTTTGCGGACTGCAGGTATTTGGTCACGGCACCGAAGCTGACGCTGCAGCTTTCAAAGTTTTCCGCCGAGGCCTGCACACGTTTGGAGCCAAAGCCATCCGGAATTTCCTTTTGCCAGCCATTCAGCTTATTTCGAACCCTTTCGCTGAGTCTGTGTCGAAAGAGAATCGAGAAGCCGATGGAAAGAAACAGCGCCGCCAACAGAACCGGCCAGGGGGTAATGCGTTCTATGCCAAGCGGTTCCTCATATACGATTGCCAGCAGCGCCAGCGGAAAGAACACCCCGTAAAACTGCAGTTTAGCGGCGCTTTCTACAATGACCGGAATCAAAAAAACCGTAATCAGTAAACTGAATACACTGATATTTTCAAAAAGATTGAACTGATTGAGCAAAACAATTGCAGCTGCACCGATGAAGAATAAGCCCCAAATCCATTTTCGAATACGCATAGTAACTTCCTCCTAGCGATTTTCAGGGTAATCCATGCGCTCGCGCAATGCCTTGTAATAACTGCGCGAAACATAGAGCTGCTTGTGACTGCCGCGAAACTGAACCAGGCTGGCGGCGGTGAGGTTGCGGTTGATGGACTGCACATGGCGGGTGTTGAGGATGGCGGATTTGCTCACACGCAGGAAGGAAAAGGGCAAAATGCCCTCCAAATCCCGCAGACAAAGTTTGGTGCGAAAGATGTCGTGTGCTGTATGCGCATAAACGGCCTCGTCGCTTGTTTGAAAAAACAGAATCTGCTCCGGCGCAAGAAAAAATTCCTCGTTGCCGCGCGTAAATGTCAGGCGGGGCGCCCCGGCTGACAGCTCCTCAATCGCACGGCTAATTTGTTGCACGGATTCCGTCAGAGACTTACAGCGGATGATAACTTCCTCTTCCTCCAAATCAGTCTGCAGTTCAATGCGCACCTTCATAAAATTCTCACCTCGACGTCATGCTCAGTATATACAGGTTTGCCGCGAATGAAAAGTGCTTTTTGCTAAGAGGTAATAAAACTATAGGGAGGCGGTAATAAAATACCGCCCGCGGTAATAAAATACCGCTCACGGTAAAATACCGGTTACGGTACTAGAATATAACCTAACACGCTAAAATCATCCGGCTTTTCCGTGCTACTTTTCAAAATTTTATAAAAGGTGAAGCGGCGTTCCTGCAGACCGCCCCGCGTTTGCCAGGCGCGTAAATACAGGCTGGTTTTTAAGTGCGTCAGCACAAAACCGTCCACATCCAAATAACTCTGCGTAAAGGTATAATCGCAGGGCGGCAAACGATAGTGAAACAAAAACGCCTCTGCCTCGGGGGAACCGGGCAGGGGCGCAGTTCTTGCATACCGTAGCATCCAATTTGCGGCGGCAACGCAAAGTTTTTGTTCAGAGATACAGTTAAACATAATATGTCCATGAAAGGCACACGAAGCCTATAAACAGCCCAACCTCGCTGCGAATCCCATTGGCAGTTTCAAGCAGTTCCTGTGCAAATCCACTTGCTTCACCGCTTTCAGAAAGGCGGGCATGCAGACCGAATACATTTGCGCCCATCCAGTGTGCGCGAAACATTTCCTGCGCAAGCTGTTCCTTCGTGGACCCGCCTGGGCTAAAACAAAGTGTCTGCGGAACAGCCGCATTTTCTACCAGGAAATTTAGTTGCGCGGCTTCGTGTACATGAATGATGGCTTGCAGCCTGTTGGCGCAAGCAAAGCCCTCCGCCGTAGCGCTATCGGGTGAAAACAAAATAGTTTGCCCTGTAAAACCGCATTGCTCCGCCAAAAGCAGCTCCTCAACAGTGGTGCAGTTCACACCATAGCCCTCAGCCTGCAATAACAAAACGTTGGCTGAGTCCTGTATTGCTTGCGCACTTACATAGCTGCGGCAGTCGGCATCCCAATCCAACGCGGAAAGCTCAGTTCGCACCTTGTTTTGTATTTCTGCGATTTGTTTCAGTTGCTGCTTCATTCGAACCTCCTGTCACGTCATGCTTTCACAATGGCGAGCGTAACCGCTATGCCGTTGATGTCCACCTGCTTTTCCATATCCGCCTGCAAAGCCGCGTCAAGAGCAAATGCATCCGCCAGCAATTCCGCCGCAATGTGATTTTGCTGCTGCATTAAGGCATCACGCAAGAAGCTGTCATCCGTGCGGATTGCAATGCGCACACGCTGTTCCACGGTGTAGCCCGCTTCCTTGCGTAAAATCTGGCATTGGCGGATAACGTCGCGCACCGCGCCTTCTTTCAAAAGAGCGTCATTCAAGTTGGTATCCAGCGCAAGGAACATGTCGTTTTCGCATTCTGTAGAAACAATGCCCGGCTTGTTTTTCTGCTGCAATTGGAACAGGGAGGCGTCAAACGCACCGTCAAAGCCGGAAACTGTGACGGAACCCTGTTGATATTGCGCGGTCATCTCCGCCATGGCGGCACTGTCAGCGCCCTCCAATGCGGCCTTGAATGCGTTGACATTTTGCTTTAAGACCGCGCCGGCGGCTTTAAAGTTAACTGTCAGATAGGCGTCCATAATCGCATCGGGATTTTCTAACAACACCAGTTCCTTAATATTCAATTCGTCCAAGATATTCTTTTCAAAAACACGCAGTTTTTCTCCGGTTTCGGCATTACAGCACAGGTAAATTGTTTGCAAAGGCTGGCGCACCTTGAGTTGCTGCTCATTGCGCAGGCGCATGGCGGTTGCTATCGCGTCCCGCGCAAGTTCGGTCTGCTCCAGAATGCCGTCATCCGGAATGCCTGAGCTTTCCTTTGCCCAGCCGCCCAAATGCACGGAGATTTCACTGCCCGGCAGCACATGACGGGTGAGCTTCTGCCAGATATGCTCCGTCATAAATGGGATAATCGGAGCCATCGTCTGCAGGCAGGCCTGAATGGCCGTGAACAGAACATAGTAGGCAACCATTTTATCCGCCTCATCCTCCGTTTTCCAAAAACGGCGGCGGTTGGTGCGGATATACCAGTTGGAGATATCCTCCACAAAGCTATCGAATTCCTTGACCAGCGCAAAGCTCTTGTAGCTATCCATAGCAGCTGTTGCCTTTTGAATGTAGCTGTTGGTGCGCAGCAGCAGCCAGCGGTCCGTTGGGGTCAAGGCATTTGTGTCTAAAACATAGCCTTCGAAATTGGGTTTGTCAATGCTGGCATAGGTGTCAAAAAAAGTGTAAATATTCCAGAAGGAAAGCAGCTTACGCCGCGCCTCGTCGCCAAGGGTAAAACCAAAACGTACATCGCTGGTATAGGGCGTTCCGGCATACATATAGCGTATCGTATCCGAGCCAATTTTTTCAGCGGCCTCATCAAATTTAATAGAAAAGCCGGTCTTGGAGAATTTGGAGCCGTCCTCCTGCACCACGGAGCTGTAGGACAGTACGCGCTGATAGGGTGCACAATCCTCTAAAACAACACTCATGAACAGCATGGAATAGAACCACAGACGAATTTGCTCGCGCATTTCGGTAATCCATTCCGCCGGGAAGTGCTTCTTCCAGTATTCCTTATCGCTGAAATAGCCCATGGTGGAAAATGGAACAATACCTGCGTCCAGCCAGACATCGCCGATTTCGCTGACGCGCTCCACGCGCGCACCGCACTTCGGGCACTGAATTGTGATGCTGTCAATCCAGGGGCGGTGCAGCTCCGGCAGGTCATCCACGCCCTCGCCGCCGAGGTCTTTCAGTTCCTGCTTGGAGCCGACTACCGTCAATTCCCCGCAGGAACAGGGGTAGAAGGGCAGGGGCATGCCGTAGTAGCGCTTGCGGGAAATGTTCCAGTCCCCCATATTGTTCAGCCAGTCGAGCATGCGCTTTTGGCTGGACTCCGGCTCCCACTGCACACTTTCCGCGGCCTTAATCAGGCGCGGCTTCAATTCCTCCGTCGCAATATACCAGGCGGGAACAAGGCGGAAAATAACCTCGGACTTGCAGCGCCAGCAGACGGGGTAACTGTGCTCATGTGGCTCCACCTTATAAAGCTTGCCGCGCTTTTGCAGTTCCGAAAAAATCTCCGGCGCGATGCTGTGGCTGTCCTTCCCGGTCAAAAAGCCAAACCCGGGCAGGAAAATGCCCACATCGTCCACAGGCATGATTTGTTTTAAACCAAGGCGGGAACCCAGCTCAAAGTCCTCCAGGCCGCAGCCGGGCGCAATGTGCACAACGCCCACGCCCTCCGCCGCGTCCACATCCTCCCAGGCGACAATGGTATGCTCCGCACCGTCCTGCGCTTCCAGCTCGGGAAAGCAGGTTTCATAATGCAGCCCAAGCAATTCCTCGCCCTTAAAAACGCGCAGAACCTCCGCCTTATCCTCGCCCAGATACTTAATTGCGTTTTTCGCAAGAATCAAAAGACTCTCATCGCTTTTAACCTTTACTTCTACGTAATCGATTTCGGGATTCACCGCCAACGCTACATTGGAAGAGAGGGTCCAGGGCGTGGTCGTCCAAACAAGCATCTTGCGCCCGTCCTCTTTAATGGGCAGTTTCACGAACACGGAATCATGCGTCATTTGCTTATAAGAACCGGTCATCTCATGCTCCGAGAGGGAGGTACCGCAGCGCGGGCACCAGGGCATGGGTTTATACTCCTTGCGCAGCCAGCCGTTTTCATGGCATTTTTTCAAAAAGTGCCAGATGCCCTGAATGTTTGTGTCTGTATGTGTGAAATAGGAGTTGTCCCAGTCCATCCATTGCCCCAGACGCTTGGATTGCTCCGTAATAATAGAAGAATACTTTTGCACACGCTCCACACATTTTTGGGTGAAATTATCAATACCATATTCTTCGATATCGCGCTTAGTTTTAAAGCCCAATTCCTTCTCGACCTCGACCTCGACCCAAAGCCCTTGGGCGTCAAAGCCGTTTTGATAGCGGCAGTCACAGCCGTGCAGGGCGTGGTAACGGATAAAAATATCCTTTAAGCTGCGGCCCCAGGCATGGTGGATGCCCATCGCGCTGTTGGCGGTAATGGGTCCATCAATAAAGCGAAATACTTTGCCGCCCTTGTTTCGCTCGCGCAGCTGCTCAAAGCAGCTGTTCTCCTCCCAAAAGGAAAGCACCTCGTGCTCCATATCAATCAAAAAGTTCTTCTCTTCCGCCATATGTGTTGTATCCTCCTGTAACGCAACGCGCATATTTTACTATAATGTTTCAATTATACATACAATTCGGCGGAATTTCAAGCGCTTTACAGCGGCGAATGAGAAAAAACAGAAAAATAAGCTCTAGCCAAAGCTCTAACCAGAAAAGTAAACGCGTTGAACCCAGCCCGTCTTTTCAAATGCTGTTGACAATCACGTTCTCCCATGTTACGCTCATAAAAAAACAGGAGGCGTAAAGCATGGCAGAGCAAGAAAAATTTGAAACCATTGATGCTTATATCGCGCATTTCGAGCCGGAAGCACAGGAGATTATGCAGCAGGTGCGGCGTGTCATTCAGGAGACTGCTCCCCAGAGTAGCGAGCGTATCAGCTGGCAGATGCCCACCTTTTATCTTTACGGCAATCTGATTCATTTCGCGGCGCACAAAACACATCTCGGGATTTATCCGGGCTCAGAGGCCATGGAGGTGTTCGCGGAGGATTTGAAGGACTATAAAACATCCAAGGGTGCAGTGCAGTTCCCCTATAGCAAGCCCATCCCCTATGACCTAATCCGCAAAATTACCGCGTATCGCGTGGAAACGCAGCTGAAAGAGCACGAAGAAAAGGGCAAAAAATAATGGAACAGCCATCCGGCGCCCTTCTTTTTTCTTCCTGCGATCCTTTGTTAAGCGAGGGCTTCGCCTGGGCGAAAGCGCAGGCTCTTTCCTATGTGCATAACGGTTCCGACCCCGCCGGGCTGTGGTATGAAGCCGCGCTGCCGGGGCGGGATGCCTTTTGCATCCGCGATGTTGCGCACCAGGCGCTCGGCGCTCAGGCGCTGGGTCTTGGTGCACATACCAAAAACATGCTGCTGCATTTTGCCGAAAGCATCAGTGAAGCACGAGATTACTGTATGTTTTGGGAAATCACGAAAGAGAACCTCCCCTGCCCGGCGGACTACAAAAACGACGGCGATTTTTGGTATAATCTGCCCGCCAACTTTGACATGCTGCAGGCCTGCGAGCAAGAGTACCTTTGGACGGGTGACCGGGATTATCTGCAGCACTCGGATTTTTTGCGTTTTTACGACCTGACCTTGAACGCCTATCTGCAGACCTGGGGCGAAGCGCCCCTGTGGATTCCAGTGCACGAAAAGCGCTGTGGCCGCCGGGGGATTGCCTCTTATCACGAGCAAAAATTTTCTCCTTATCTCGCTGCCGACGTCGTTGCCGCGCAGTTTAGCGCCTACCGCGCCTATGCCGGGCTGCTCACCGCGCAGGGGGCAGACGCAAAGGCATATGCATATGAACAAAAGGCCGAGGTACTGCGCAAGCATTACACCGGGGATTGGTTTGATGAAAAAAAGAAACGCTTTTACGGCGCTTGGCGCACAAAAAAGCGGCTGTATCGGCATTATTATCACGAGGCGCATTATCTCCCCGTTTGGTTTGGAATTTTGGACAACTCTCCCCTGCTGCCTCATGCTCTGCGGAATATCCTCGCCCACGGTGCGGCGAATGTGGAGGCAAAAAGCTATTTTCCGCTGCTTTACTGGAATCACGGCCTTGCGCAGGAGGGATACCGTGAGCTGTGTGACTTGTGTGACCCAATGTTAAAGCGTCGGGAATACCCGGAGGTATCCTTCGGCGTGATTGCCGCCTTTGTGCGCGGACTAATGGGAATTCGCCCGGAGGCAGACGGCAGTATCCGCACGCTTTGCGGCCGGGATACGCACTTGAAACTGGAGCATCTGCCCATACGCGGCACGCACATCACTGTCACACACAACGGCAGCGCGCAAACCGTGTTGCAAAACGAAGGCAATACGGCCATCCGCTGGCAGGCCTGTTTTTCAGGGGAAAGGCATAAGCTGCGCATCAACGGCGAAATAGTAGAAAGCACTCGCGCGAGCGACAGCGCGGGGAACCCGCTGCACTACGCTACCGTGGAAATCAAAGGCGGAACGCTCGCGGAGGTTGTTACTGCGGATATCAAATAAGAAAATCTATATTATACTAATCCCAAGCAGAAACCTCGATATCTTTGCGGTCTTTTTCGCGCTGTGCTTTGTTGTCCTCCTTGCCGAGCGAATCAGACTATCCAGTCTGCGCCCGGCTGCGTCGTCCGCCGCGCACAACGCAAAAAATCCACGCAAATCTATTCGAGTTTTCTACTTGGAATTAGTATTATTTGGGCTTGGTGTTAGGCGGAATATACCGCACAATATCGGACAAATCGCAATCCAACGCGTGACAGATGCGGGAAATTACCGCAAGGTCAATGCGTTGGGTTTTGTTGTTGCAGTAATTGAGCAGCTGCGTTCTGCCAACATTTGCTTTCTCTTCCAATGTGTTTTTGGATATGCGGTGCTGCTGCAAATATTCGGTGATACACAGCTCAACGTGACCATAATCCCTATCCTGCTTCATAGCTAAAGCCTACTGAACAACCACCTTTTTCCCAAGCGAAGGCATCCAAAAGAGAAGAAAAGAAAGAGGTTGAAAAAGAGCGCGAAGAAAGCGCCCAATATAGGCGATATTCAACGCAAGA
>JAVBPP010000030.1:0-30100 GCA_031549535.1 Oscillospiraceae bacterium | reverse complement strand
GTTTTGTTTTATTTCTATAACCTCTTTTATTTGTTATCTTTTGTACGTGAGTTTTTTACAATCACAACCTTCTCCACAGCTTTTCCCTTGCGGCTCCTTGCGTTGCGCTTGCGATGCTTTTTAAAATGGGGAAACTCAAGTACATTGCATGGAAAATCTTGCAAGCGCCGGAAGGGCATGCTATACTGTTACAACATAAACCGTAGTGAGGTAACGTTTTGGAACTGATTAAATCTGCAGCCCGGCATATTCGGCGCGGGCTGACCTTGCAGGACATGGCGCTGCGTGCCGTGGTTGCCGTGCTGTTGAGTTGTTTTTTTGAACTGATTACGGCTGATGCGCCATTCTATGAACTGGATTATATGCGGGAGCTGCCCTTTGCCGCGCATTTGCTGCGCATTGGGGCGGTATTTGTTGCTTTAGTGCTGCTGCATCTGCCCATATTGGATCGGGTGCTTTTGTTCTTAGCTGCCTTTCTCTATTGCGCGGCAGCAATCTATATGATGCGAGACATCTATTTGCTCATGGTGGGCTGTGCCATTTTAGGTGGTGTTACGGTGTTTTGCGTGAAGGAAAACACCATCATCAAACTGAAAGCAAGCTGGCTGAAACTGCTGCTAGGCGGCATGATGCTATTGTTTTTCGCTTTTGTGGGTGGGCTGACTGTGCTGCGCTATAAAAGCTTCACCTCCAGCTGTTATGATTTTGGCATTTTTTCACAGATGTTTCATTATATGCGCGAGACACTGCAGCCCCTGGTCACCTGCGAGCGGGATAAATTGCTCAGCCACTTTGCGGTGCATGCCTCGCCCATTTATTATCTGATGCTGCCGTTTTATGCCATTTTTCCAACGCCCTCCACCCTGCTCGTTTGTCAGGCGGCGCTGCTGGCCAGCGGTGCGATTCCGCTTTATTTGATTTGCAAGCATTATGAGCTCTCAAACGCCGCCACCTTCGGCATTTGCTTTTGTTACCTCATGTTGCCCTCCTTGAGTGGCGGTGCGTTCTACTTTTTGCATGAGAATAAGTTCCTCACCCCGCTGTTGCTGTGGTTGATGTTTGCGTTTGAGAAGAAAAAAACCGTGCTTATTTTTGTGTTCGCGCTCCTGGTGCTGCTGGTGAAGGAGGATGCACCCGTCTATGTCGCGGTTCTCGCGCTGTATTACATCCTCTCCAAACAGCAGCTGAAAAAAAGCATTCCACTGTTCATTCTGGCCTGCATCTACTTTGTTGCCGTAGTGCTGCTGTTGGGGAAATACGGCGAGGGCGTCATGAATTACCGCTACGATAACTTTTTATACGACCCGGACGGCAATCTCTTTACCGTCATCAAGGCGGCCATCCTCAACCCCATTTATGTTTTTTCGGAAAGTGTAAATGCCGAGAAATTTGTGTTTTTAATGCAGATGCTGTTGCCGCTGGGTTTTTTGCCTTTCATGACGAAAAAGCCCTCCCGCTTGATTTTGCTCATCCCGCTGTTGCTGGTGAATCTCATGTCCGACTATTATTATCAGCATGACATCGGCTACCAATATACCTACGGCACGGCGGCGTTCTTGATTTATCTGCTGGTGATGAATTATAAGGAGCTTATGCCCGCGTTCCGCAGGCGCGTTTTGCCTGTGGCAATGGCCTGCGCCCTGCTGTGCTTCGTGGTCTACAGCCTCCCGCGCCTGTCCGCTATTCCGGAATACCGCAACAATCAAGCCCGCTATGCGGAAATTGAAACGGGGCTTTCCCTTGTTCCGCATGAGGCCTCGGTGCGTGCGACAACCTATCTGGTGCCGAATTTATACAATCACGATGTGCTCTATGAAATTGAAACCACACAGCATGACACGGAATATATTGTTTTAGATTTACGCGCAGGCATGGAGCACCACAACAAATACTACCGGCCGCATTGGGAAACGGTTTATTTTATTGAAGGCGCGGTGGCAGTCTACCGCAATCCGCTTTATATAAATTCTTAACACGTTTTTTGTGATTCTTCTTTACTGTTACGGTTTAGTGTGTTAAACTATGAGTAGTCAACCAAAGGGAGGGCTGGGTGTTGAATAATAAGTTAAAAGACAGCAACATGGATTTCTTTTTTCGTGCGGTGCTGGAGCTGCAAACTCTTGAGGAGTGCTATGACTTTTTTGAGGATGTCTGCACCGTTCCGGAGCTCAAGGCGATTTCTCAGCGTATTGTGGTGGCTAAAATGCTTTCGGACAAGCGCGTTTATAGCGAAATTGTTCACGAAACAGGTGCTTCGACCGCAACCATCAGCCGCGTGAATCGTTCCCTGCAATATGGCTGCGATGGCTATGAAAAAATCTTTGCCCGCATGGATAGCAAGCAGAATGGATAATGCTTCTTACACCGGGTTTGCCCGGTATTATGACCGTTTGATGCAGGATGCAGCCTATGAACAGCGCGCAAAGCGGATTTGTGCGCTGTTGCGCTCGTGTGGAGTCTGTAAAGGGGATATCCTTGACATCGCCTGCGGAACAGGAAGCTTGACCTTGCCGCTGCTGCGGGAGGGCTACTCCCTCATCGGCGTGGATCAAAGCCCGGAAATGCTGCAGATAGCACGGGAAAAGTGCGAGGAGGCGGGCTTTGCCCCGCTGCTGATCTGCCAAGAGATGCAAAGCCTTGACCTTTACGGCACAGTAGATGGTGCCATTTGTATGCTCGACAGCCTAAACCACCTGCCGGATGAAATTGCGCTGGAGCAAACTTTTGCGCGTCTGCGCTTATTTCTTGCGCCGGGCGCTGTGTTGCTGTTTGATGTGAATACGCCCTATAAACATGAAAGCATCCTGGGCGATAACAGCTTTGTGCTGGAGGAAGAGGGTCTTCTATGCATCTGGCGGAATTTTTATGAGCCGGAAACGCAGAGCGTGGATATTTTGCTGGATATTTTCGAAGAGGATGAAAACGGGCGTTACACGCGTTGCTGCGAACAGTTTTGTGAACGCGCCTTTCCCTTAGAGACCATTCGCGCCATGCTGCACACCAACGGTTTTACCCTCGAGGGAATCTATGACGATATCAGCGATGAGGCTGTGGGCGCAAAAACACAGCGGGCGCTGTTTGTTGCGCTGAGAAAGGGGAGGTAACGCATATGGGTGAACTCATACGCTGCATTTCGCAGGATGGTTTTGTCACCGTTATGGCCGCGGATACAACGGATATTGTAGAGCATGCGCGGGAAATTCATGGCACAGCGCCGGTTGTTTCCGCGGGATTGGGCAGGCTGCTGACCGCCGCTGCATTCTTCGGCGCGGCGCAGAAAAGCGCGGATGCCAGCGTGACTCTGCGTGTGCGTGGGGATGGCCCCGTCGGCAGCTTGATTGCCGTAACGGACGCAGCGGGGCATGTGCGCGGCTATGCGGAAAATGCCGAGCTCTCCCTCCCGCTGAACGAAAAGGGCAAGCTGGATGTTGCCGGCGCTGTCGGGCCGAACGGCACGCTGACCGTGATGCGCGACCTGGGCTTCGGGGAGCCGTATATTGGGCAGATTCCACTGATTTCCGGCGAAATTGCCGAGGATATCACGCAGTACTACGCCGTGAGCGAGCAGATTCCAACGGTCTGCGCGCTGGGTGTTTTGGTGAATTCTGACCGCTCCATTGCGGCGGCGGGCGGCTTTTTGATTCAACTGCTGCCGGGTGCGGGGGAGGAGACGCTCACCGCCGTGGAACGCTGCGTTGCGGGCATGGAGCCGGTGACAAAGATGCTCGCGCGGGGCATGACGGCGCGGGATATCTGCGGCGCGGTTTTGCCGGGCTTTGCGCTGGATATATTGGACAGCACGGAAATATACTACCGCTGCTCCTGCGATAAAAACCGGGTTTCCGCCGCCTTAATCAGCTTGGGCAGGCAGGAACTGGAGGAACTGGCGCAGGAGGGTACTGCCGAGCTTTGCTGCCATTTCTGCGAGAAAAAGTACCGTTTTACCCCGCAGGAAATTCGGGCTCTGGCTCGATGATGCCGCTTTCCTGGCGCGAAAAGGCGGCGCTTGCCCTGTTTCCGCGCCGCTGTGCGTTTTGCGGGGCGGTGATTGAACCGGAGGAACTGCTGTGTGAGGCTTGCAAAGCAAACGCACCACGCATTTTGCCGCCGCTTTGCGCGTATTGCGGGGCAAACCGTGCGGATTGCAGCTGCCGCAAGCACAGGATGCTCTATGAGCAGATGCTCGCGCCGTTTTATTATGAGGGCGGTGCAGCCAACGGGATAACCCAACTAAAATTTTATGATAAACCGCATCGCGCGGAATATTTTGGCATAGAAATGGCACGATTGGTACGAGGCGAATACGGAAAACTGCAATTTGATTTGGTTTGTTGCGTGCCGATTTCCGCGCAGCGCCTGCGGGAGCGCGGCTATAACCAGAGCGCTTTGCTGGGGCAAATTGTTGCCCGTGAGTTGGATTTGCCCTTTGCGGAGCAGTTGCTGCAAAAGCTGCACAACAGCTCCAGCCAGCGCGATTTTTCCATCCATGGGCGCAGAGCAAATATTTTAGGCACCATAGCGGTGACGCAGGAGCCTGCCGTTGCAAACAAGCGCATTTTATTGGTTGACGATGTTTCCACCACGGGTGCAACGCTGCAGGAATGCGCCAAAATGCTGCTGCTGGAATATGCGGCGGCGGTTTACTGCGTAACGGCCTGTAAAACGAAACGTAAGTAATATTACTCCTGCACCAAACAGTAGTAATAGCAGGAGAGGAGGCAAGCACATGCTCGGGAGTTGTGTCGGCGTGGATTTGGGCACCACGTCTGTCTTGATTTATGTTAAGGGCAAGGGCATTGTAGTGAATGAGCCGTGCGTTGCTGCCTATTCCACGCAGGATAATCGCCTGCTTGCCCTGGGGAGCCGTGCGCTGGAAATGCTCGGGCGTACCCCTGGCTCCATCCATGTTGTGCGCCCGATTTCCGGCGGCTTGATATCGGATTTTACCGCCACAAGCCATATTCTGCGCAGCTTTTTGTCTCAGGTTTGCAGAAATATGGTATTCAAGCCCAATGTTGTGGTGAGCGTGCCCAGCGGCTTAACGAAGCTGGAGCAGCGCACGCTACTTGATTTGGTGACGACTGCGGGTGCCGCCAAGGCCTGTTTGATTGAGGAGCCGCTGGCCGCCGCCCTGGGCAGCCAGGTTAATATCAAGCGCCCCTCCGGCACCATGATTGTAAATATCGGCGGCGGAACAACAGATATCGCAGTCATTACCATGGGCACTGTCTCCATCTCCCGTTCCATCCGCACAGCGGGGCGGGCGCTGGATGAGGCAATTATCCGCTACTTCAAACGCAAGCGCGGCGTGCAGTTCGGTGAGCGGACGGCGGAGGAAATCAAAAAAGAAATTGGCTGCGCCTATGCGCGGGAGGCTGACCTCGCCATACCGGCGAAAGGGAAGCGCCTTTCGGACGGGTTGCCCGTGCGCATTGAGGTCTCCTCCTCGGAGGTGTACAGTGCCATCCGGGATACGCTGGATATCATCAGCGACGCGATTACTGATATCCTGCGCGTCACCCCGCCGGAGCTGGCGGCGGATATTGCGGAGAACGGCATTATCCTCACGGGCGGCGGTGCTCTGCTCACGGGGTTGGATGAAATGCTCATCACGGATTTGGGTGTCCTCACCCGTGTGGCGGATAGCCCGATTGAAACGGTGGCCATTGGCGCAGGACTTGCGATGAAAGATATTGATATATTAATCAGCAACGGTTACAGCTTTCAGACCCGTGAGGATGTCACGGGGTATCGAGAATAGGAGTTTGGTATGAGGGGCATCACTTCCTGGAGTTATACGCCGTACAAGCCTTTTGACCGCGTGGAGCAGGCGGAGCTGCCCTATCTGTGCCGCATAGCGCCTTATGCGGCGCATGTGGATGTGCAGTACTTCGACAGCTGCGACGGCGGCGCACACACCCTGCTGTATCGACCCCGCGGGGAAAGTATCTGGCAGGAGCAGTGTTTTTCCGGGCCACAGCTGCGCGTCACAGGGCTGCAAAACGGCGGCAGCTACGAGCTGTGTGTGCGGCGTGAGAGCGACGGAGTCTGCGGCGAAGTGCGCTTGGCTCGCTGCGGTGCAATTGAGGGCGTTGTCACCAATTATCTCCACCCGGAGGATACGGTTTACGACTTCAGCGGCCGCAGCCTGTGCAGCCCCAGCCTTTTGGTGTTGCCCTCCGGTAAAATTTTGGTTTCTATGGATGTGTTCGCCAGTTTGCAGCCGCAGAATCTGACGATTGTGATGGAATCTACGGACGGCGGCAAGAGCTTTTCTTACCTGTGCGAGCTGTTTCCCTGCTTCTGGGGCAAGCTGTTTTACCACAGGGGAAAGGTCTATATGTTTTCCACCTCCACGGAATACGGCGACTTGCTCATCGGCGTTTCGCAGGATGAGGGGCGCAGCTTTTCGCCGCCCGTGCGCCTATTCCCCGGCGGCTGTTCCAAGTTTGCAACCGGCTGCCACAAGGCACCCATGCCGGTCATTGAGCACGGCGGCAGGCTTTGGACGGGCGTGGATTACCGTGCGCAGGAGGGTGGCCACGCCAACGGCTTTGCCAGTGTCCCGGCGGAGGCGGATTTGCTCGACCCGGCAAACTGGAGCTTTAGCCCGGTGTTGCATTGGGACAATGCCTGGGAAGGTATGTCGCAGGGGGAGAGCGGCGGCCTGTTGGAGGGTAACGCCGTCATCGGCAGGGATGGCGAGCTTTACAACCTGCTGCGTTATAACTGCTCAAAATGCACTCCCTCGCATGACCGCGCCGTGTTGTTGCATGGCTTTTTGCGGGAGCCGGAGAGGAGGCCGGAGTTCAGCCGTGTCATTGACTTTGCGGGCGGAAGCAACTCCAAATTTGATGTGCTGTATGACGCCCCCAGCGGGCAGTATATCAGCGTCGCCAGCGTTATCCTGGAGGGCGCGCCCCCCAATGCACGCAACGCGCTGGGTCTGTGCGCCTCGCCGGATTTGTCCGCCTTCACCCTGCGCAAGCTGCTGATTGACCGGCACACAGAGGATCCGAAAATGACAGGGTATCAGTATGTCAGCATCGCGGTGCAGGGGGAGGATTTGTACTATCTTTCCCGCACGGCGCGTAACGAGCCGCGTAATTTTCATGACGCCAACTACCAGACCTTTCATGTGTTACAGGACTTTAGAAAATATTTGTAATGAGGAGTAACCATCATGCCAAACAGCTACAAAATTCAAATTGCAGGTCTGACGCGTGAGCTGCCGCTTTGCCCGGTGAATGACAGACTCGATATTGCCGCCTTTGTGATTTTCGGCGACGTGGAGATGACCGTTCGCGCAGCGGAACAGTTACTGCAAAAGGCACCGGAATTTGACTGCATCGTAACGCCGGAGGCGAAGAGCATTCCGCTCGCCTATGAAATGGCGCGCCAGAGCGGTAAATCCTATTTTGTTGCGCGGAAGAAGGCCAAGCTATATATGCATGAACCGGTTTCCGTGCATGTGCGCTCCATCACCACAGATAGCCTGCAGACCTTAATTCTGGATAGCCTGGAGGGGGAACAGCTGCGCGGCAAGCGTGTGTTGATTGTGGATGACGTAATCAGCACAGGCGAATCCCTCGCCGCTGTTGTGAAGCTGTGCGAGCAGTTTGGAGCCAATATTGTGGCGCAGGCCGCCATCCTTGCCGAGGGGGACGCCGCCAAGCGCGATGATATCCTCTTTTTGGAGGAGTTGCCCCTCTTTCCTAAAAATTGATGCCTCCGCGCCCGTTTGCCGTTGCCGGCTTCAGTATATTTATTACGCTTGCGCTGCTGTTTTATCTGGATATTACGGCGGCGTTTGTGCTGTTCGGCGCGGCGGTGGCGGCACTGCTTGTGCTTTTTGCGGCGAAATGCCATGCGGTTTATCGCATATGCGCCGCTGCCGTGGCGGCGGGTAGTTTACTGATGATTTCCACGCTGCTGCTCTCCTATTATCCGGCCATGGATTATGCGGGCACAAGCGTGCAGCTGCAGGCGCAGCTTGTGGATTTGCCGCGC
Source organism: Oscillospiraceae bacterium (assembly GCA_031549535.1). Classification (GTDB taxonomy): domain Bacteria; phylum Bacillota; class Clostridia; order Oscillospirales; family Acutalibacteraceae; genus JAVBPP01. The sequence continues at coordinate 22,090 of JAVBPP010000030.1, read as the reverse complement.
ACGCAATACGGCAAGCTGTATTACACCCTCAAAACAAGCGAAATTGACGGGGAGAAGCGCAGTATGAAGCTTCGCCTGGTGCGGGATGAAGCGCTGGACGTGCAGCCCATGGATTATATTTCCGGCGAGGTGCAGCTGTTTCCGCTGGGCGAGCAGAGCCGCGAGAGCAGCCGCAATTACCGCTCGCGCGGCATCTACTTGGGGGCGTGGACGAGCGGGGACCTGCAGATTACACCCAACACGGCGCAGGGGCCGATGTATGCCGTGCTCCGGCTGCGCATGCATATTCTGAACAATTTAGACAGGCGCATGCCCGGCGATGCGGGCGGCCTTGCCAAGGCGCTGCTGTTGGGGGATACGACGGATGTCTCGCCTGAGCTGATGCAGAATTTCAGTGACACGGGCATTTCGCACCTGGTCTCGGTTTCCGGTTTTCACCTGACGGTCTGGGCAATGGCTTTGTTCCGTGCGCTGGAGAAGCTCAAGGTGAAAAAACGCTATTGTGCGTGCCTCTCCTGTTTGTTCGTGCTGCTGTTTATGGCGTTGGCGTGCTTCAGCTATTCCGTAACGCGTTCCGGGATTATGCTGCTGCTGTTCCTGCTTGGCCACATCGTCTCGCGGGAGGCGGACTCCCTAAATAATCTGGGTGCTGCGCTGCTGTTGGGCAGCCTACTTTCCCCGTTTTCACCTGGGAACTGGGGTCTGCAGCTCTCTGCCGCCGCAACGCTGGGCTTGCTGCTGTTTCAAGGGCGTTTGGAGCGTCCGCTGCACAAGAAACTGGCGGAATGGGAGGGCACAGTGTTTTTTAAAAAGCCCCTGTCAGCCGCCTGGTCCATGCTTTGCACCACAGTTGCCGCAATGATTCCTTCCCTGCCGTTTTTGCTTTTGCTGTTTCGAAAGCTGCCGCTGCTCTGCATTCCCGCGAATCTGCTTATGCTGACACCGGCGAGCTTTTGTATGATAGCGGGCGGGCTCTACGCTCTGTTTCCTTTTGCAGATTTTCTGGCCACTGCTACGGAGCTTTCAGCGCGTTACTTGATGCGCGTCTCACAGTTGCTTGCCGATCTTCCGTTTTCGGTATGGAACGCGAGCAGTGTGTTGTATACTGCCTTTCTTGCCGCCTGCTGCGCTGCCATTGCACTGGGGTTGCTGGTCTACCGTAAAAATGGGAAAAAAATGACGAAACCACTCTCTCTCCTGCTTGCAGGGATGTTTCTTGTGATTGCTGTGGGCGATAGCATTCTGCGCGGCGGCAGTACAGAGCTAATGCTCGCGGATACACCGGGTGGGTTTACGCTTTGCATTGCCAAACAGGGGAGGGCTTTGCTTTTTTTGCAGGATGGGGAGGAGCAGCCTGCCTCCCTTTCCGGCAGTAGTATTGCGCTGGATTATCTGCAGGTGCGTAAATTGCAGGCGCTGTTGCTGCCGGAAAATCTGCGCAAGGATAACGAAAAGGCCGCCTATTTTGTCAGCGGCTATGCAGCGGAGCAAATCTTTATCCAGCATGATCCTGCGCCGCTGGACAGCATCCGTGGCTCGGAACGTTTTTTCGCTTTGCAGGGGGCGAGAACCGGATTGGGGGAGGATTGCGTGTTGCAATTTCCTGCGGATTCCGCAAAATGCGCCCTGCTGCAGGCCTCCGGCGTACGCGTGTTGCTGCTTTTCCCCTGGTGCAGCAGTGCGGAAATTCCGCAGGACTGGCTTACGGCCGATCTTGCCCTGTGCCGCGGCGATGTGCCGCCGGGGTTGGATTTGCGGCGCTTTGCCCTGGTTTTGCTTGCTTCGCCCGGGGAAATCGGCTTGCAAATGCAGGAGCAGCTGCGCAGGGAGGGTGTGAACGCCATTGCATGTGCCTCCCAGGGCGCTATCTATCTGCGGCTGTATCAGGGAAAGACAACAGCAAAAAGACTATACTTTTAGGAGAATTGCCATGAGTGACTATAGCGAGGCCATAGAGCGTGTGCTCACGCAGGCCGTGCAAAAGCTGGTGCTGAGCAACCCGACCCAAAAGCAGGAGCGCTTTCGCAAAATTACCATTCGCCGCTTTTCGGGCGGGTGGCAGGCGGAAAAACGAACCGAGCAGCAGGTGTTCCATGAGAACCTGGATTTTGCGGGGGTGCTTGCCATGGCACAGCGTTTGTTTGGCGCGAGCTACCTGCAATGCAACCTGTGGGATAACGCCTGGGAGCATTCCCTGCGTGTCACGTCCAAGGGCCGTATTCTCGCCGGCAAACGTGCCTGCCGGAGCGCGGAAAGCCCGCAGGAGCACAATCGGAAAAAGAATTATCTGCTGCCCGAGGGCGTTGAGATTGCGCCGCTTGTGGACATGGGCGTTTTTACGAAAGAAGGCAAGGTTGTCGCCGCGATGCAGGATAAATTTCGCCAAATCAACCGCTTTGCGGAGCTGATTGACGACACGGTCTCCCGCCTCCCCCAAACGAAATTTACGGTGGTTGACTTCGGCTGCGGGAAGTCCTATTTGACGTTTGTTTTGTATTACTATTTTCGTTTCATCGCTAAAAAAGAAGTGCGTATGATTGGCATCGACCGCAAGGCTGAGGTGGTTGACTTCTGCCGCAGAACCGCCGCGGTTTACGGCTATGACGGGATGGAATTTTTCATGGGCGATGTCGCGGATTTTTCCTGTGTGGAGCCGGTGGATATCGTCGTCTCCCTGCATGCCTGCGACACGGCGACGGATTATGCCCTGCACTTTGCCGTAGAAAAAGGCGCAAAACTGATTTTCAGTGCCCCCTGCTGTCAGCATGAGCTGAACGGTCAAATGCAAAGCGAGGCGCTGCCGATTCTAACGCGCTACGGCATCGTCAAGGAGCGTGCCGCCGCGCTGTTTACAGACGCCATTCGCGCCAACCTTTTGGAGAGCTGCGGCTATAAAACGCAGCTGCTGGAGTTTGTGGAGCTTTCCCACACGCCGAAGAATCTGCTGATTCGGGCGGTGAGAACAAACAGCAGCGCCGCCCACCGCGCAAGCATGCGGCAGGAGGCGCTGGATTTGTGTGAGACCCTGCAGTTTGACCCCTGTTTATTGAGGCTGCTGGACAAGGGTAATACTGGTGATTAACAGTTATCTGACTGAATTGGCATGCGCAGCAGCCGGCGCAGGAGTTGTTTGCCGTGGAAGGGAATGAGCGGATAAAGATAGCAACGCCCGGTGATGGTTTTTGTGGTGATGAATACGACAAAGGATATAAGCAGCGCCCCAATAAAGCCCCAGATGTTGAACAGCGCCGTTGCGATAATCAGCAGCATGCGCACAATTTTAAACGCGTAACCAAGCTCAAAGCTGGGCTGGGCAAAGTTCGCGATAGCGACAAAGGCCATATAGAGCACAACCTCTGTATTAAACCAACCGGCCTCCACGGCGAACTGGCCGAGCACTAGGGCACCCACAACACTAAAAGAGTTGCTCAAGGCACTGGGCGTATTGAGCGAAGCGGATTTCAGCACATCAATCACCAATTCCAAAATGAGAAATTGAAACACAACGGGCAGGGCGAGGTTGCCCTTGATGTGAATAAAATCCAGCCAGTGGGGAATGTGCTCGCGATACTTGGAGAGCAAAAACCAGCTGGGCGTTAAAAATATGGTCAGAATAAAAACAATCAGCCGAATCAAGCGCAGCAGGCTGCCAATGAGCGGCGGAAAGAAATAGTCGTTCGTATCCTGCAAAAAATCAAAAAAGCCCGTGGGCACAATCATGGCGGCGGGGGAGTTATCCACCAGAATGACGACGCTGCCCTCATAAATACAGGCGGCGGTGGAATCCGGCCGTTCCGTGTAGCGCACTTTGGGGAAGGGGTTATACCACTGCTTGGGCACCAGCAGCTCCATCAGGCTCTCGTGCGCCATGGTCAGGGAGTTGATGTCAATGGCCGCAATGCGCTCCTGCAGCTCCTTCACAACCTTGCCGTCCGCCTTGCCGTTGAGATAGCAGACAGCCACGTCTGTTTTGGATTTGTTGCCCACTTGATGAATCGTCATCGTCAGGTTCGCGTCCCGGATGCGCCTGCGCAGCAGAGCCGTGTTGAAAATTAAGGTCTCCACAAACCCCTCATGCGGGCCGCGCAGTACCTTATCATTCTCCGGTTCGGCAACATTGCGGGCGGGGTAGGTGCGCACATCAATGAGCACCGCCTCCGGAAAGCCCTCCACCAGCATGCCTACCATGCCCGAAAACACGGATTTTTGAAAATCCTGCACATCACCGCAGACATCCGTCTCCACATAGGGGACGAACATATCCGCCAGCTCCCGCGTGGTTTGAACGCTCTGCAGCTTTTCCTCCGTCAGCTTCATGAGCTCCATCATAATGTTTACCATCACCACATCTTTGATAAAGCCGTCCACAAAATACAGCCGTATGCGCTTGGAGCCCGCTTTAATTTCCCGCGCAACCAGGTCAAAGCTCTCATTAATGCGCAGCTGCGTATCCATATTTGCGCTGTTTGTGACATAATCCACCGAAAAAGCCTTTTTTTGTTCCATAACACACCTCAACATGCGAAAGTTGTTTCACCTTGCAGTGTTTCCAGCCGCAGGGCAAACATGCATCATCTGGTGCGCAGATTTGCCTATGTCAAAATGCGCCAACAAATCATTGCTATTGTGTGAAATTTATGTTAATATAACAGTATTATAAAAAGGGAGGATTTTACAATGTTAGCTGCACTGCAAAGTATCTTTGCCACCCTAGTGGCGATTGTTCAGCTGTTGCTGAGTATTTTGGGTGTAACACCTTTGAGCAAGGAGCCCATTTCCTACGGCGGGGATCCCTATGTCGCCCCTGTGATTGCGGAACCTTACAAGCTGATTGAAAGCGGCGAAAGCGATTATGTCATCATCGTCGGCGAAAATGCCAGTGTTCCGGAACGCACCGCCGCAACGTATTTGCAGGATTATATCCAGCGCATCAGCGGCAAGGAGCTGCCCATTCAACAGGACAGCACAGCCGTTATTGCACATGAAATTTGCGTGGGCGCAACAAACCGCGGCAATGAAGCCCTGGCGGAGCAGTTCGCAAAGCTCAAGGACGAGGGCTTTGTAAAGCTGATGCAGGATGAGAAGCTGTTTATTCTGGGCATGGGCACGCGCGGTACGCTGTACGGTGTGGGCAGCTTTTTGGAGGAACAGCTCGGCTGCCGTTTCTTCACCCCTGAGCTGTATACCGTTCCCTCCAACAGTACGGTTACAATTGACAAGCAGCTTAACGATTTGCAGAACCCTGCCTTTGGCTACCGTGATGTGCTCTGGCGCGTAGGCTTTAAGAGCACGGAGTGGAAGCTGTTTAACAGGGTCAACAGCTCCTTCGGTTCTGAGCAGCCGGCAGAATACGGCGGCGGCATTGGCTATGCGGATTTCTGTCATACGCTGGAGCATATCATCCCGGAATCCCTTTACGGTGAGTATCCGGAATATTTCTCCTGGCGGAACGATGAGGGCAAGCGTACCCTGCACCAGCGCTGCCTTTCCAACCCGGCGCTTGTGGATATTGCGATTGAGAATGTAGAAAACATCATCAAAAATTATCAAGGCGAGGGCATCATGTCCATTTCCCAAAACGATAATTCAGAATACTGCCAATGCGCGAACTGTGCCGCAATGGATGCGCAGTACGGCAGCGCGGCGGGCACCCTGCTTCAGTTTGTTAACAAAATTGTGGAGGCGCTGGGGCCGAAATATCCGAACATCACCTTTGAAACCCTTGCCTATCAATACACCCGCAAGGCGCCTGTCGGCATCAAGCCCGCGCCCGGCATGATTATCCGCCTGTGCTCCATTGAGTGCTGCTTTGTGCACCCGCTGGCCGAATGCGGCCATGAGCGCGGCGAGGATTTGATTGAGCGTGTGCAGACTAAGGAATCTACCTTTGCCAGTGATGTTGCTGACTGGTCCCAAATTACAGACACCCTTTGGATTTGGAACTATACTACCAACTATAAACTCAACCAGCTGCCCCACCCCAACTTCCACACCTTTGCGGGTGATTTGGATTGGTTCATAGAGAACAACGTTGTAGGCGTGTTTGAGCAGGGCAATAACGACGACCTGCATTCCGGTGAATTTGGCGAAATGCGTGCCTATATTCTCGCCAAGCTCCTGTGGAACCCCAAGGCCAATGTGGAGCAGATGATGATGGAATTCATGAGCGCCTATTACGGCGCAGATGCTGCCCCCTATATCAAGCAGTATCTGGACGCCATTACACGCAAAAATAAAGAAACCGCCCACCTGTTCTGCTTCAATTGGCAGGATGAGGGCGCCTACTTCACCGGCATTGACGTGGCAAAGATGGATAAGCTCTGGGATAAGGCCGAGGAAAATGCCGAGACACAGGAGCAGCTGCAGAATGTCAGACGTTCCCGCCTGCAGTTGCGCGTTTACAAGGCCTGTCAGCTGCAGGGTGAATTCAGTTTGTTGAACAAAAACCGCCTGGAGGCCAACCGGCAGCTGGTAATGGATATGCTGGAGCTCGGCATCACGCAGATGAGCAGTGGTAAAAACATTGTTGTCCCCGATGGGCTGGATTGGCTGCTGCGCCCTGTGGAATGGATTGACCTGGACGACATGCCCTGGAACAACAGCGATTTTGACTTTATCCCCTGGGATGAGCTGGAAGCGAAATTGATAAAGTAATGCGGAGTTCCCCTATGTGGGAATATCACTCCTCATCAAACAGTAGTATAACTACTGTTAAGTGCCGAAGTAAGAGCATAAAGCCGCGCCTTCTTGTAGAGAGAAGGCGCGGCGTTGCATTATATACAATATTATAGTTTGACTATAGTGCACGCCCTCACCTGAGTGATTGCTCATCAATGCACAAGCTCTTCCAACTCCCGGTACAAGGCGCGTGTCTGCTCCGGGTCTTTCAAACTCAAGTAAATATCTTCTGTTCCGTCCCCGCGCACGATGTGAAGGGTGGGGGCTTGTTCCGCTTGCACAAACAGAAGGTATTTCCCCAGCTTTTCGGAACTGAAATGGCCTTTCAGCGAATTGCCCAGGCCGCCAAAGCCGTTATCACGCCTGCCATTCGGTTCAATCTCCCGCATGCTCTGTTCCGTGAGCTCCAGCCGCTGTATGCTGTCAAGCGAAAGTGAAAGCCCGTACATGCCGGGTATCGTTAGCGTTCCCTCGGAGATTGTCGCCTCGGGGCTTTGATTGCCGAAAAACCCCAACAAAGCTATCGCAAGCAGGCTTAGGGCTACGATTGCCAGCGCCCCCCAAAGTACGGCCCTTTGCTTTTTTGCAGGCAAAGAGGCCGTCTCCACTTTTTGCATGCGCACAACGCTGAAGCCGCAATCCGCGAGCAACGCAACAACGGCAAGAGCGATGCCCCAAGTGAAGCGGAACTCAGTGGCTGCGCCTAAAAGCAGCAGATAGCATGAAAGGCGCAGCATCATATTGCCGGAAAGTCTCCCCAATAGGGCGTTGTCCAGTTTCTCCCGTTCCTCCCGGGGCAGGGTGTTATAGCCTGCCAGCAGCATCAACCCTTTTCCTTTCCGCAGAAACAGGCCATAAATCGCCAGAAGGGCGGCGATACAAAGGCTGATAATCATATATTGCATATTCATGACCATCCTTTCCAAAGTCGGCTGAAGCCTATTCCCCAATCTGCGCGGCGATAAACTCACGCACAGTCTGTTCATATAGCTCCGGTGCGTCATAGTAGCTGTAAGCGTGCACTGCGCCCTCCACCAGCAGGAGCTGCTTGGGGGCGGTGCAGGCCCGGTGCAGGTCAATCCCCATCTGTGTGGGGACATAGGTATCCGCGCTGCCGTGGATGAAGAGAATCGGCAGTCTCATCTCCTGCATTCGGCTAAGACAATCCGCCTCCCGGAACCAAAAGCCCGCGAAAACACGGCTGAGCAGGGAGGTGAAATGAATCAGCGCGGGAAAGCGGAAGTGGAACAAATCGCGAAAGGTGTTATGTATCACGGCAAAGCAGGAGCTGAAGCCGCAATCCTCAACGACAAGTTTCAGCTGCGGGGGCGGGCTATCACAGCCCGTGAGCATGGCCGTGGCCGCGCCCATGGAAATGCCGTGCAGGATAATTTCCGCCTGCGGACCAAGGCGCATAATCAGCCATTCAAGCCAAAGCCGCATGTCCTTATGATCCAGCGCGCCGAAGGTCATATACTTCCCATCGCTGCGCCCGTGCCCGCGCAGGTCCGGCAGCAGATAGTGGTAGCCCATACGCTCGTGATAGAACGGCATCATGTGGCTGAACTCATCCGGGCCGTTGCATTTGTGGCCATGGATGCAGATTACCACACGCTTTGCTTCTGTGTCAGCCGGTAAAAACCAGCCGCGCAGCGTCAAGCCGTCCGGCGTATTCACGCTGACGTCCTCCGGATTTTTCGCATAGAGCGCGGCGTTGTTTTTCTCGCGAATTTTTTGCCGCGCAATGCGCATTTCGTCTTTTGGCGGCTTTTGCTTTTTTGGCCGGCGGATGGCAAGCATGAAAATTATGATACCCAGGATTACAAAAACCCCCAGCAGCAGCTCCACAAAAGCGAGCGCCAGTTTAACCCACAACATAACGTTACACAACTCCCTCAAAACAGCATTCTGTTTTTAAAAACGCAGTTCTCTTTTTTTGCGGCATGTCCAAGCTATAAGCTACGAGCAACTTTGCATAGGCGCATTCCGCCGTCATAACCGGCAGGGGAATGCAGTCCCCCAGTTGTTTTACGGAGGCATAGGCCGCCTGCCCTGTGGAGGGTGCCAAATAGAGCGGAATGCCCCGTTCCTTACATTGCCGGGCAAACGCCGGCAGAGAGTTGCCCTGTGCTTCCCCAACGGTGCAGGCGGTGAAGGAGTGGTAACTCTCATGCAGCACGGCCTTGGTGCCGCTATGCAAGGCAACGCAGCGATAGTCCAGCCCCACATAGGGGCGTAATAGGAGCACACAGCCGGAAAGCTCTTTTACTTTACACAAGAGCGGCTCCGAGCCGGGTAGACACAGTTGGGTCGTACTCGGGTTCATAGGGTGCGTTACGGGGCAGAATCTGCCATTTTCCATGCGCCCAAACGGAACATCCCCCGCAACACCGTAGCGGTTGCTGATGTGGCGGGATTGGGATACGCGTGAGGCGAAATAAAGCTCGGATTGGAAGGCAACATAGACCCCCGGGAGGGCGGCGTCGCGAATAAAGTCTACCGCGTCACGAAAATTTAAATGCCCATCCGCGTTTTCGTCCGTCAGAGGCGTGTTGCTGCCCACGAACACAACGGGGATGGAAATTCCCGCAAGCAGCACGGCCGTCAACGCGGCGGTGAAGGCGAGGGTGTCTGTGCCGTGCGTCAGAATAATACCGTCATAGGCCGAAAAATCCATCGCCTGCAGCGTGTGCAGCAGAATGTTCCAATCTGCAATGCACAGGTTTTCGCTTAAAATACGCAGGGGTTCGCTGGATGTAAAGTGAATGTCCTTTGCAGCGCAGGGGTTGCGCTGCCGATAGCTCTGCAGGAGAAAATAGTCCTCCTGCGGCGCGGCAAGGTCCAAGATACCATTTTCGTCCGCGCGGCAGCCGATGGTGCCGCCGGTAAACAGAACGTGAATACGCATATCAATCCTCAAGCATGTGTATCATCATTTTAGCGGCCTTATACACATCGCCGCAGCCCAGCGTGATGATAAGGTCCCCGCTTTCCGCGTGGTTTACCACATAGTCCGCCACGCCGTCAAAGCCTTCAAACCAAACGCTGCCGGGAATTTTTTCCGCCAGCTGCGCGGTGTAAATATGATAGCTGTTCTTCTCACGCGAGCCCATGATTTCTGTCATGACGCAGTGGTCAGGGATTTGCAGTACGCGCACAAAATCGTCAAACAACATGGCCGTGCGGGAGTAGGTGAAGGGTTGGAACACCGCCCAGACGCGCTTATAGCCCATCTCCATGGCAGCGTTCAGCGTCACTTCCAGCTCCTTGGGGTGGTGGGCGTAGTCGTCCGCAATGGTGATGCCCTTGTATTTGGCCAAAATCTCAAAACGCCGGCCTGCGCCGCGGAATTGCCCCAGTGCGGCGATGCATTGTTCTATGGTTGCCCCCGCCGTCTGCGCTGCGGCAATGGCGGCCAGGGCGTTGCCGACGTTGTGCTCCCCCGGCACCTGCAGGGTGATATTTTTGAAAATCTGTTCGCTCTTGAGCAGGTCAAAGCTTGCAAAGCCCTGCTCCATGCGGATGTTTTTTGCAGTGTATACATTGCCGGCGCCGGAACCGTAGGTGATGAGCGTTTTGCCTGCAATGCCTTCCAGCGCTTTGAGGGAATTTTCATCGTCTGCGTTGACGATGATGGCTTCATTTGCGGATTTTGCAAAGCGGTGGAAGGAGGCGATGATGTTTTCCAACGAGCCGAAATAATCCAAATGGTCTTCATCGATATTCAAAACCACCGCAACATCCGGTGTTAAATCCAAAAAGGTGTCCTTAAACTCACAGGCCTCCACCACCATGGTTTCACTTGCGCCCGCAATGCCGTTTGTGCCCGTCAAGGGCAGCTTACCGCCGATAACAGCGCTGGGGTCAAGTTTTGCCTCCAGCAGAATCTGGGTAATCATGGAGGTAACGGTGGTTTTGCCGTGCGTCCCGCTGACACAAATACAATTCGAAAAACCGCGCGTGAGTGCGCCGAGCAGCTTAGAACGCTCAAACAGTGGAATACCGGATTCCTGCGCAGCCAGTAGCTCCGGGTTATCCGGTAAAATCGCCGCCGTATACACAATCATCTCCGGCGCGGCGTTTGCGATATTTTCCCGCGCCTGCCCTAGCGTAACGGGTATCCCAAGCGCACGCACCCGGGCAAGGGTATCGCTCTCGTTGTTATCCGAGCCGGTGATGTGAAAACCGCGTTTGTGTAAAATTTCTACCAGTGGACACATGCCCGAACCGCCGATACCGATGAAATGTATTTTTTTTGCGTCCTGCAACACGCTGTCAATTTCTGCCATGCAACCAAACCTTTCCTCTTGTTCCATTTTATTAGTATATTACATTTGGACAGAAAAATAAACAGCATAATCGGAAAATCAGGGGAAATGCAATTTGGAGAAAAAAGAAATAATGTCCCGGCACTTTCCTGTAACCACTTGTAACCGAACTGTAACCAAAAAGTAATTGCAAGCTGGAAGGAATTGAAATAGAATGGCAAGGATGAAATATTTATATATGATTTGTAATGTTGTGCGTAAGGGTCAAAATGGTAGTATAAGCTCGGAACAGTATAAACTCTTTAGGCTAATTGGCATGGGTGCGTTAATACTTATATTTTTTAATTCTATTAATATTACTTTTGCAAATAAAGTCAAGAAAATAAGTTCTGATAGGAAAAACGACAGGTTACTGCAGTTCAAACAGTAACCCGTTGTTTTTGTGTTTTATTGCCGGATTTCCAGTAGTTTATAAGGTTCAACTTCCAATGCAGACGCTATGTCAAGTAATGTTTCAAGCGTCATCCCAACAGCCATATTTGCAGCTTCGATATGCCCTATGAAAGTGCGGCTAATGGATGCTTTTTCAGCTAAGTTTAACTGCGTAAATCCTTTTGATTTTCTATAATATGCAATATTTAGGCCAATTATCTTCAGCATTTCAGCGTGTTTTGTTGCCATGTGAATCACCCCTTGATACAAGTTTATCAAAGAGGAAAGTCAAATTAAACCATTACAAAACAATCAAATGATAACACAAAACAATCAGTTGGTATTGACAAACAAGTAAATTTCCGCTTTAATAGGAATAAAATTTATGCAATTATACAAGCGGAAAGGGACACAAATCATGCCAGACATTGATAAAACCCTAAAAATCCTAGCAAAACGCAAAGGAATCAGCGTGACCGAACTAAGAACTGAAATGCAATCCGCCATCAAGGCGGCATACATCAATATAAATTTCAATGCAAAGTGTGTTTCATCTGAAAACGAGATTCCAACAGTAGAAGAGTTTTTGGAATATGCTGTGAACAGAGTAGAGATGCGGGTTAATACCAATCACCATTAAGAATACTTCCTGCGAAATTCGGCAAGAGCGCATACACGAAACGCCCGTTACCGAATTTTGCAAGTATTCTAAAAGGTGATTGGTATAAGAAAAAATAGCTTGTTTGGTGAATGAAAATGAGGTATAATAAGCTATACTACGTGAATTAAAGTTTGTTTTTCACCTATGATACATTCGGCAGACTGGGCTATACGATTCAGTGCCAGAGTAATATCCCCAAAGCCGGGACGATTATTGTAATGGTATAAAGGCGGCGCATTACCACCAACCAAACCCGCCTTGGTTACCGCCGGGGCCGCCCATGCTGTGCCCGCCGCCGGTTCCGGCTGTGATGGTACTCTCGCTGTCGCCGATGCTCACCGTGTAGCTTTCGCCCTTGCTGATGCCGGGGGCGGAGAGGGCGAGATAAGTCAGAGCTTTTGCTGCGGTGTAGCTGATTAATGTTTTACCGTCTTTCATTACGGTTACATGCGCAGCTGCCGGCACATTTTCAGCGTAGACATAGCTTTGCGTGGAACTATCGCCCGGGGAGGATTCCAGCCCGCTGCCGCCGTAAATGACGTTGCCGCCGGTGAGCGTTAGTGTGCCGTCGCAGTCCAATGCTCCGTTATCCGGAGTGGAGTTGATGATAACCTCCAGTTTGCCTCCGGCGATGGTAATGGAGCCGTTGGAATCCAGGCCGTCACCACCCGCGTTGAGCGTAATCTCTCCGCCTGTGACATGGAGGGAGTAATTGCCGCCGCCGGAAGCGAAGCTGTCTCTGCCAAAGCGGCCGCCCATGCCGCCGTCCGTGCCGTTTCCTGATCCGCCCGCCGCGTTGATGCCGTCGTCAGAGGCGTTGATATCCAGTGTCCCGCCGTTCATGTTCACCTGTGCCCCCTCTACGCCCTCATAACTGGTTGCGATGCGGATGCTTCCGTTTTCGATTGTGACCGTGTCGTCTGCATGAATGCCGTCGTCCGCGCTGGAGAGCGTAAGCGTACCACCTGTGATACTGATATTGCCGTTGCTGTGGATACTGTCGTCGCGCGAGTCAACTGTGAGGCCGCCGCCGCTGATGAGAATATCGGCTGCGGCTTTGATACCCTTAAAGCTTTCTTCCGCCGCCTGGCTGTTGGTGTGGCCACCGCCTGCTGTAATGGTGTACTTGCCGCCCTTGACGGTCAGTGCGGTTTCTGCCTGAATACCGTCGTGGACGCTATTGATGCGGAATGTGCCGCCTTGCAGTAATATCCAACCCTTAGTGCCGTCCTCATCGTTATTGGCTTGGATGCCGTCGCTCCCGGCGCTGAGGATATAACTGCCGTCCAGGATTGTGACGCTGTCCCGCCCGCGGATTGCGTGGTTGGCAGCCGTAATTTCATAACTGCCGGAGACGAGAAGCAAGTCGTCCTTTGTGCCGATGCCGTTGTTGAAACCTGCATTGACAACCAATTTCCCCGTTCCATTCATGGTCAAATCACATTTGGCAAACAGGGCTGCGTCCGGCTCCTCGTTTACTTTGTCGGCGTAGGCGAAGTCGCTTGCACCGTCCGTGAGGCTGTTGGTTGTGCCTGCGCTTAGGGTGATGGTGACATCATCCGCCGCTGAAGCATAGATGGGAGCACCGCTTTTGTTTGCAATGGTAACGCCGTTGAGAATCAATTGTACTTTTGCAGTTTTTGCGGCATCAATTACAATTTGCCCATTGGAAAGCGTGCCGCCGAGCACATAGGTTCCCGGTGCGCTGATGGTAACAATGCTACCGTTCACCTTTGCACCGTTGCCCTGAACGGCAATACCGCTGTCGGCGAGTGTGACTTGTACCGCGTCCTCGTCCCACTCCGTCTTGCTGTCCTGCTCAGAAGCGGTGTAGGATAGTTGGGACGCCTGAACTGTAGTTCCTGTTTTTGTGCTCGTTCCGCCAGCCGCACGGTTTTCCGAAGCGGTACTTTCGTTCGTCTCAGAGCTCGTATCGCCGGTTGAAACTCCGGCGGCGGTTTGCGCATCCTCTCCGGATTGGGTGCATGCTGTACAAAAACTCACGAGTAACATAAGCGCCAAAAGCACGGCGGGTATCCTGTAACGTTTCATTTCGTCTTCCTCCTGTTTGAGCTTGACTCTATTATAAAGCGGCTATGTGTTGTATCTATGGTGAAAGCCCGAAGGTTGCATGAAGCTTCGCGCCTTGACAAGCGTCGGGAAAACACCTATAATTCATGCAACAAAGGATGGTAAAAAAATGGAACTAAACAAACAGAATATGAAAAAACTCTTATTTTTAATCAGCTTTGGGTTGGTTTTGTTTTGGGCGCTGTATCATTCTGAGACAGTGCTTTCGCTCTTGCAAAAATTTTTTGCGCTTCTTGCGCCGTTTCTGTATGGCCTTTGCTTTGCGTTTGTCATCAATGTGTTGTTGCGGCCGCTGGAGCGAGCCTGGGAGTGGCTTTGGAAAAAGCGCAAAGCGAAAATTGCTATGCGCCTGAAGCGCCCGTTGTGTCTGCTGCTCAGTGTGTTAATTATTCTGGGCGCTGTGTTTGTGCTGCTGTTTATGGTAGTGCCGGAGGTGAAAAAAACCGCTGAGCTTATCATTGAATCCTACCCGTCGTATGTGCAGACAGTTACAACGCAATGGGGGCGGCTGCAGGAGTTTGCCGCAGGATATGAAATCAACTTGCCGCAGCCGAACTGGAATGTGCAGGAAATCAGCGAAACGGTGAAAAACTATTTTGCGGAGCATGGATCGGCCTTTTTAGATAAAACGGTTGATATTACAAGCTCTATTTTCTCCGCGGTGCTCAACGCAGTGCTCGGCATGGTGTTTGCGTTCTATATCCTTGCCCAAAAGGAGAGCCTGCGGCGGCAGCTGAACCGGATTTTACGCGCCTTCCTTTCTCCGCAGCGCGTGAAGGCTGTGGAGGAGCTTGCAGCGGTTTCGAACCGCCAGTTTAACAGGTTTGTAACAGGGCAGCTTACGGAGGCGCTGATTATCGGCGGCATGTGCTTTATCGGCATGAGCGTTTTGTCCATCCCATATGCGCCGATGATTTCTGTGCTCCTGGGGTTTGCGGCGTTGATTCCTGTGTTTGGCGCGATTTTGGGCACCGTTTTGGGCGCGTTTCTGATTCTTATGGTGGATCCAATGAAAGCGCTGTGGTTTGTCATCTTTATTATCGTGATGCAGCAGGTAGATGGCAACTTGATTTATCCGCGTGTGGTTGGCAAGTCCGTTGGCCTGCCGGGGATGTGGGTGCTCGCCGCCGTCACGGTAGGCGGCAGTGCCATGGGTGTTTTAGGAATGCTCTTGAGCGTTCCGGTTTGCTCGGTGCTGTATTGCCTGTTCAAACAGACGGTGCAAAAGCGCCTGGATCAGCGTGACGCATTGCAAACAACAGAATTGCAACAGGAGGAGGCGGAACATGGCGACTGAAACGATACAGTTTGAAGACTTCTTGCTTACCGTAGCGCCGCCATACCAGGTGTTTGTCAGTGAGTTGCATGAGTTTTTATTAATGAATGATTGCAAAGTAAGGATGGGGCAAAAAAGCAGTGGATATTTTGTTTCTTACACGCATACGCCGTCCAAGCGTGTGCTGCTGAACTTTGTGTTCCGGAAAAAAGGTCTGGTCACGAGGATATACGGCGATTATGTCAATGCCTATCTGCCGCTTTTAGATGGTTTTCCGGATGCGATGCGCAAAGAAATTGAAAAAGCGCCGGTCTGCAAACGTTTGACCGATCCGCAGGCCTGCAACCCCAAATGTGCGATGGGCTATGACTTTACACTGCGGGGCAGGCGCTTTCAAAAATGTCAGTACAATTGTTTTATGTTTTTGGTTAATGAGGAGAGCGGCCCTTATATCAAAGAAATGGCTGAAAAAGAATTGCAGGCCAGGTTACTGCTAAAATAAATTTGACAAATGCCCAAACCTGTGTTACAGTGTTGCGCGCGCTCCGCATAGGGTGCGAATAAAAAAAGGAGGTAACGTCATGCAAGCAAGAAAGCCGTTTGGCAACAATAAGAACAACCCGCGCGTGAGACAGCGGTATGGCGTTATCCGCACACACTTTGCTGTGTAGGTGTGCCCCGTAGGATGAAACTGCCAATGCCCGGGTAATACCAATTCCAACTATCTGGAATTGGTATTACCCGGGCATTTTTATATATAATACAAATATCCGAAAAAGCCATACAGCAAAGCTTTTCTACTTGGAATTAGTATAAGCAGTCCATGGAGGGCATCTATTCCAGCACGGTCAGCCGAGGCACCATTGACGAGTCCCCCTTTGCCTACAAGCCGATGGAGGAAATTGTGGAAAACATCAGCGATACGGCAGAGATTATAAGCATTATTAAGCCGGTCTATAATTTTAAGGCCGCTGAATGAAAGGATTTTGGCAATGAAACAGAATTTGCTAAAATGTTACACAGCTTATTGAAAGGGAACGGATAAGGAGGATATAATATAATTGCAGACCTTAAGATTAGTGGGAAACGTAACGAGTAACGTAATTATTGAAGAGAAAAGGAGAACAGTATGGCGAACAGATTTGTGCTCAACGAAACTTCTTATCACGGCGCGGGAGCCATCCAGGTAATCCCTCAGGAAATGAAAGCGCGTGGCTTTCAAAAGGCCTTTGTGTGCGCTGACCCGGATTTGCTGCGCTTGGGTATCGCGGCAAATGTAACAGAGTTGTTGGATGGAACAAAAACAGCCTACACGGTATTCAGCGAAATCAAACCAAACCCCACCATTGAAAATGTTCAGGCAGGAGTCAAAGCCTTTGCGGAGAGCGGAGCGGATTGTATCATTGCGTTCGGTGGCGGTTCGGTCATTGATACCGCCAAAGCAATCGGTATTATTATTAAAAACCCGGCGTTTGCCGATGTGCGTTCACTGGAGGGCGTCGCGGCAACAAAACAACCCTGCGTACCGATTATCGCCGTGCCGACCACGGCGGGTACCGCTGCGGAGGTTACGATTAACTATGTCATTACGGATACGGAACAGAACCGTAAAATGGTCTGTGTAGATGTACACGACATTCCGGTTGTTGCGGTGGTCGATTCGGATATGATGGCCACAATGCCCAGGGGTTTGACAGCGGCGACCGGCATGGATGCCCTAACGCACGCAATTGAAGGGTATATCACCAAAGGGGCGTGGGAAATGAGCGACATGTTCCACCTGAAAGCCATTGAGATCGTTTCAAAATCCCTGCGCGCCGCGGTGCATAATGAGCCGGAGGGCAGGGAAGGTATGGCGCTTGGGCAGTATATTGCCGGCATGGGTTTTTCCAACGTCGGTCTGGGTATCGTGCACTCCATGGCGCATCCGTTGGGCGCGTTGTATGATACACCACACGGCGTGGCCAATGCAGTTTTGTTGCCGACTGTCATGGAATACAACGCCCCCGCGACAGGTGAAAAATATCGTGATATTGCAAGAGCCATGGGCGTTGACGGTGCGCAGTCCATGACCATAGAACAAGCCAGAGAGGCAGCGATTGCGGCTGTAAAACAATTGAGTGCAGATGTTGGCATACCGGCAAATTTAAAGAGCATCATGAAACCGGAGGACATTGATTTCCTTGCGCAATCCGCGTTTGAGGATGCCTGCAGGCCGGGGAATCCGCGTGATACCAGTGTTGCGCAGATAAAAGAACTGTATCTTTCCTTGTTATAATTGCACAGAATGGAAAAGGGGATTTGAATGGGTATTATAGAGCAAGAAGTGATGCAGGGTTTCATCCGTATGTGTGACGACGGTTGGCAGCAGGGTTGGCACGAGCGAAACGGCGGGAATTTAACCTATCGTATGCGGGAGGAGGAAGTTACACAGTGCAAGCCTTGGTTCCGTCAACCGGAATACTGGAAAGATATGGGTGTGCAGGCACCGGAGCTTGCGGGGCAGTATTTCCTGACCACCGGCAGTGGAAAGTATTTTCGGAATATTAAATTGGCTCCCCGTGACAATATTGGCATTGTCCGAATCAATGAAACCGGTGAGTGCTGGGGCATTGTCTGGGGATTGGAATCCGGCGGGGTGCCGACCAGCGAGTTTCCGAGCCACTTCTTGAACCACAGCGTGCGCGCGAAGGCGACGGATGGGCAGAACCGCGTAATCTACCATGCGCATGTGCCGGCGCTCATTGCATTGACCTATGTTTTGCCTCTGACGAATCGGGAATTTACGCGCGTACTTTGGAAAAGTGCAACGGAATGCCCTGTGGTATTCCCCGGCGGCGTGGGCGTTGTGGATTGGATGGTGCCCGGCGGCGCGGATATCGCGTTGGCAACCAGCGAAATTATGAAAAAGTTTGATGCCGCAGTTTGGGCGCATCATGGTCTGTTTTGCTCCGGACCGGATTTTGACACCACATTTGGACTGATGCACACCATTGAAAAGGCCGCGGATATTTTTATCCGTGCAAAAAGCTGCGGTATGGATATCCGCCAAACGATAGTGGATGATAACCTGCGTGCCATTGCACAGGAGTTCCATGTGACACTAAACGCAGATTTTTTGGATTGATTGTTATACCAATCACCTTTTAGAATACTTGCAAAATTCGGTAACGAGCGTTTCCTATATGCGCTCTTGCCGAATTTTGCAAGTATTCTAAAAGGTGATTGGTATTAATACCATTATTGGTATAAGCTCAATCAAACTCCCCGTTCTCAAAGGCGCTGACAAACCAAATATCTTGCGTTTGAAATTGTTTGCCGTTTAAATAAGCAAGTTCGCCCGCGTCAGTTTGAAAGTCAAAACGCAGGCGGAAGGAGTACAGCAGTTGCTTGCTGCAATGAAAGCGGTTATTCATGGCATAGTCGCCGTATTTGCCGTCGCCCAGCAGGGGGTGGCCGATGCTGGCCATGTGTGCGCGAATTTGGTGTGTGCGCCCCGTGAGCAGAGCCACCTCAACCAATGCGCAGCTACTGCGCTGGGCGAGTACGCGGTATTGTGTGCGGATTTCCTTTGTGTCCGAGCCGGGCAAATGGGTGACGGTGACACTGTTGGTTGCCGCGTCCTTTTTGAGGTACCCGCTTAAAACGGCGGCGGGGGGAGAGGGCTTGCCGCAGACAACGCAGAGATAGTCCTTATGAATCTCCCGCTCCTTTAGCTTTTGGTTTAAGATGCGTAAAGCCTGTGCGGTTTTCGCGGCGATGACAAGGCCGCCTGTGTTGCGGTCAATGCGGTTGACGAGCGCCGGGGTAAAAGATTGCTCCCTCTCCGGAACGTAAGCTCCCTTTTCATAGAGATAACGCAGAATACGCGCAATGAGGGTGTCAATGTATTCCTGCTCATCCGCGTGGGAGAGCAACCCCACAGGCTTATCCAGCAGCAGGAGCTGGTCATCCTCATACAGAATATTCAGTTGCTGCGGTGCCTGCAAAAAATCCATGCCGTCCTGCCGCTGCCTAAAAAAATCATCCGAAACATAAAGCTCCACAAGGTCGCCTTCGCAAAGGCGCTGTGCAATTTGCGCGCGCTTACCGTTGACCTTGATATTTTTTGTGCGGATTCCCTTATACAATGCGCTCTGCGGTAAATTCGGTGCGGCCTTGGTTAAAAATTTATCCAGCCGCTGGTTAGCATCGTTTTCGGTTACAATAAAGCGTTTCAATGTGTTTGTTACCCCTCCAAAAGCGGCCGTAGCCGCGCTGCCAGATAAAAACTGCCGCAGATGAGCACCGCGCCATCCCTTCCGGCTATTTGCAGCGCAGCCTGCAGAGCCGCCTCCGGCGTTGCCTGTGCTTCGCTGCAGATATTAAGGCTCTGCGCCCGCCCGCAAAGCGTTTGCGCGGGCAGAGCCCGTTCCATATTGAGCTGTGTGGCAATCAGCCTATCCAGGCAGGGCGCCAGGACAGAGAGATAGCGCGCGTAATCCTTGTCCGCCATCATGGCGCAAACCGCTGTGATTCGCTTGTCCGGCAAAAACTGCTCCAGAACTGCCCGTAGCGCAGCAGCGCAGCCCTCGTTGTGTCCGCCATCCAACAGAATATACGGTTTTTCCCGCAGCAGTTCCATGCGTGCGGGCATTTTTGTTTCCGCGAGCCCCGCCGAAACGGCCTTCTCCGGCAGGGCATAGCAAAGCTCCCGCAACGCGGCGAGCGTTTCCAGCACAACAGCGGCGTTTTTTACCATATGCTTGCCTACCAGGGGCACTGTCAGTGCCTGCCCCCGGTATTGTATTTCACTGCCGCGCAGGCTCTCGCGCACAACGCGGATATCTCCCGAATCCGGAACGCGCAGGCTGTTGCCCTGCTCCCCCGCGATACGCCGGATAACCTCCATGGCGGCCGCATCCTGCTCCGGGTAACAGATACAGATGCCGCCCGGCTTGAGAATTCCACATTTTTCAAAGGCGATTTGTTCCAGCTTATCGCCCAGGACGGCCATATGATCCATGGAAATGGAACACAATACGCTCACCAGCGGCGTTTGAATGAGATTCGTTGCGTCAAAGCGTCCACCGAGCCCCACTTCCAGCACAACAAGGTCGCACTGCATCCTTGCGAAAAAAACAAAGGCGGCGGCGGTGATTGCCTCAAATTCTGTGACGGTTATGTCCTCGAGCGCCAGCGCCTCGTTGGCCTCCCGCACCCTGCTGACCGCCTCAGCCAGCTCCTGCGGCGGAATCATTGCCCCGTCCAGCTGAATACGCTCACGAAAATCCAGCACATAAGGTGAGGTGAACAGCCCCGTGCGGTAGCCCGCCGCCGTTAAAATTGAGGCGAGCATCGTGCTGGTGGAACCCTTGCCGTTTGTTCCCGCAACATGAACAAAGCGCAACCGATCCTGCGGATTCCCCAGCTTTTCGCAAAGCGCGGCAATGCGCTCTAAGCCTGGCATGATGCCGAAGGGCAGCAGAGAATGGATATAGTTCACGGCCTGTACAGCGTCCATTGGGATATTCCTCCAAAAATTACTTGCTTTTTACGTGCTGGAGTAATAGTATACAATAGAACGATAAAAGAAGTAAAGGAGTTGTTCCCGTGGAATTCAATACCGTGTTGGAAAGCCGCTATTCCCTGCGCAGCTACAGCGAAAAAAAGGTAGAAAAAGAGGTGCTGGACGCCATTTTAGAAGCAGGGCGTATCGCGCCGACAGCGCGCAACATGCAACCGCAGCGTATCCTGGTTGTGCAGAGCGAAGAGGGGTTGGAAAAAATGGCGCAGTGCACCCCCTGTACCTTTGGCGCGCCTGTGGTGCTCATGGTTTGCTTTGATAAAAAAATCAATAATAACAATGGCAATTATGCCCGTGTGGATGCAAGCATCGTGCAAACCCATATGATGCTCAAGGCGGCGGAGTTGGGTCTTGGCAGTGTTTGGGTGGGCTTTTTCAGCCATGATGACCTGCGTGAGCAGTTTTGTGTGCCCGATGATTATGAGATTGTCAGCCTTCTCCCGTTGGGCTATGCGAATACGGATGCAAAGCCCTCGGCCATGCACGCAAGCCGCCAGCCCATAGAGCAGACCGTGGCGTACGAGAGCTTTGAAGCATGAAGCAGCTTGCACACAGCGAACTGCTGAAGCTCAAACGCTGGAACACGCCCACCGTTTACAACGGCTGGGAAATGATAACGAAACAGGATAGGACGCAGGGCAATTTCAATCTGGAGCCCGTGACGGATTTTATGCCGACTATGGGCGTTATGGTGGGCTATGCCGTCACCGTGGTGTGTGAACCGTCCAATCCCGCGCATAAACAAAATCAAGAGGCAAACTTGCAATATTACTCCGGCATTTAACAGTAGTTAATTTTGCGGGTCGAAATGCTTAGGTGTATGGGATTTTGACCCGCAAAATTTTACTACTGTTTGGTGCCGGAGTAATATATGCAGTATCTGGCCTCTATCCCAGACCCCAAAATTGTTGTGGTGCAGGATTTGGATAGCCCGCGTGTTGGCAGCTTTTGGGGTGAAATCAACGCCAATATGCATAAGGGCATCTCTAATAACTCGGCGCGGATGAAGCAGCGAGAGATTTTTTCGCGTATCGAGGATAAAAGCGCAGAAATCCTTTCGGATTTCGAGCATTTTAGACGAAGATAGGTGGAAAAAGATTCGCTGATTCGTCGCGTTC
>JAVBPP010000083.1:0-8447 GCA_031549535.1 Oscillospiraceae bacterium | reverse complement strand
GTTTTGTTTTATTTCTATAACCTCTTTTATTTGTTATCTTTTGTACGTGAGTTTTTTACAATCACAACCTTCTCCACAGCTTTTCCCTTGCGGCTCCTTGCGTTGCGCTTGCGATGCTTTTTAAAATGGGGAAACTCAAGTTGTCAAGAGCCTTGTGTTTCTTTTATTGGTATGTTATACTACTTTTTTACCAACAAATAGTATGTGAGGAGGCCGCCTGTGAAAGAACGCTTTACACAACAACTTCAATTCTTAATTGAGGTTGACAAAATGAAAAATGTCCTGCGCCAGACCCTTTTGGTGGATGCATCCAGACGGGAAAATGACGCGGAACACTCCTGGCACTTTGCGCTGATGGCAATGGTTTTGTTTGAATATGCCGATGGGGCAAACATCAGCCTGGAACGTGTGCTAAAAATGGCGCTTGTGCACGATTTGATCGAAATTTACGCGGGCGATACCTTTGCGTATGACGACAAAGGGAACGAGAGCAAGCAGGAGCGGGAGGCGCAGGCGGCTGAAAAGCTGTTTTCCATGCTCCCGAACGAGCAGGGGCAGGAAATCAAAGACCTTTGGTTGGAATTTGACGCAATGCAAACGCCGGACGCAACATACGCGGCGGCCATTGATAGGCTGCAGCCGTTTGTTAACAACTATATGACCCAAGGCCACACATGGAAATTGGGCAACGTTACAAGCGACAAGGTATACAAACGCATGGATATGGTGCGCGTTGCCGCGCCGGAGTTGTGGCCGTTTGTAACGGATGTGATACAGGATTCCATTGCAAAGGGGTATTTGGAGAAATAATACTAATTCCAAGCAGAAATCTCGGTATCTTTGCGGTCTTTTTTGCGCTGTGCTTTGTTGTCCTCCTTGCCGAGCGAATCAGACTATCCAGTCTGCGCCCGGCTGCGTCGTCCGCCGCGCACAACGCAAAAAATCCACGCAAATCTATCCGAGTTTTCTACTTGGAATTAGTATAAGCTTGGGAGGGCACTTTGGAAATCAAACAAATTTACGAAAATAAAAAGCGGTTTTTGGACTTACTCCTGTTAGCGGATGAAGATGAAACCATGATAGACAAATACCTGGAGCGGGGCGATCTTTTCGCCTTATACGACGGCGGCTTAAAAAGCGTGTGCGTCGTTACACGGGAAAGCGATACGGTTTGTGAACTAAAAAATATAGCCACTTATGAAAAGTGGCATGGAAATGGGTATGGAAGTAAACTGTTGCATCACGTTTTTGTGCATTACAAGGGCAAATACGAAACGATGCTGGTTGGCACCGGCGACAGCCCATGGATACTACGCTTTTACGAGAAAAACGGCTTTCAAATTTCGCATCGGGTCAAGAATTTTTTCACAGACAATTATGACCACCCGATGTTTGATAACGGGGTGCAATTGGTGGATATGATTTATTTGTGTAAGCATCTGTGATTCCTACAGCATATTCCCCGAATAGTTCGGCGCTTCCTTCGTAATAGAAATGTCATGCGGGTGGCTTTCGATTAAACCCGCGTTGGTGATGCGCATAAATTCGGCTTTGTCCTGCAGTTCCTTGATGGTTTCACAGCCGCAGTAGCCCATGCCGGAGCGCAGGCCGCCGAGCATCTGGAAGACGGTATCGGACAGCGGCCCCTTGTAGGGAACGCGCCCCTCAATGCCTTCGGGCACAAGCTTGCGGTTGTCCTCCTGGAAGTAGCGGTCGCGGCTGCCCTCCTTCATGGCGCCCAGGCTGCCCATGCCGCGGTAGACCTTAAACTGGCGACCCTGATAGATTTCCGTTGCGCCGGGGGATTCCTCACAGCCCGCTACGAGTGAGCCGACCATAACGCAATTTGCGCCTGCGGCCAGAGCCTTCACAATTTCGCCGGAATATTTGATGCCGCCGTCCGCGATGACCGGGATGCCGTGCTTTTGCGCCGCACAGGCCGCGTCATAAATGGCGGTAATCTGCGGCACACCGATGCCGGCGATGACGCGCGTGGTGCAGATGGAGCCGGGGCCGATGCCGACTTTTACCGCGTCCGCGCCCGCTTCAATGAGTGCCAGCGTGCCGGAGGCCGTGGCAACGTTGCCCGCAATGAGTGTAATGGCGGGGAAGGCGGCCTTGACCTTTTTCACCGCCTCCATAATATTGCGGCTGTGGCCGTGAGCGCTGTCTAACACAAAGGCGTCCACCTGCGCCGCCGCGAGAGCACTTGCCCGCTCCAAAACATCCGCGGTTGCGCCCAGTGCCGCCGCGCAGAGCAAGCGGCCGTCCTTATCGCGCGCGGAGTTGGGGTATTGCACACTCTTTTCAATGTCCTTAATGGTGATTAAGCCCTTGAGATAGCCGTTTTCATCCACCAGGGGCAGTTTTTCAATCTTGTGCTGCCGCAAAATTTCCTGCGCTTGAGCCAGGGTCGTCCCAATTGGTGCGGTGACTAAGTTATCCTTGGTCATCACATCCTGTATCTGCATGGAATAATCTGTCATGAACCGTAAATCGCGGTTGGTCAGGATGCCCACCAGCTTGCCCTCGCGGCAGATGGGCACGCCGGAGATGCGGTACCTGTGCATGAGCTCGTCCGCCTCATACACATAATTATCCGGCGCAAGGAAGAAGGGGTTCAAAATAACGCCGTTTTCACTGCGCTTGACCTTATCTACCTCGGCCACCTGCGCCTGGATCCCCATGTTTTTGTGGATGACGCCGATGCCGCCCTCCCGCGCAATGGCAATGGCCATGCGCGCCTCGGTCACGGTATCCATCGCGGCCGTCATGAGTGGGGTGTTGAGCGTAATGCTGGCGCTGAGCTGCGTTTTCAGGCTGACATCCTTGGGCAAAACCGCGCTTTCCGCCGGAATCAGCAGCACATCGTCAAAGGTCAGCCCCTCGCGGCGGAATTTTTCCTCATAGTTCAGGTTCATGACGTTTCCTCCCTAAATCAGTGAAATTAGTTTATTATAGCACGGCGGCGGCAGTTTCAGCTATACATAATTTCATTTTTTATGCAAAAGCTATGGAGAAGAAAGCCGCGCAATTGCAAAGGAGTTTGTATATTCTGACGGTTGACAGCGCACTTTTTTGGTGCTATGATGCAAAGTAGAGTTTTATTTTTGGTTTGAGCGCTAGGATCGCCCCTGTAAGGGTCATGCAAAAGAGACGATGGGTCAAAGGCTGAAAGCCCGCCGGCATGCGCAGGCCACGCCCTGCATTACAGGCAGCGCAACACCCGGCGCGGCAAAAACTGGATATGGGAAAGAAGCGGGCGCGTTTGCGCCAATGTGGGTGGCACCGCGGGTTTTAGTTGAAGCTCGCCCCTCAAAAAGACCGTTTGGTTTTTTTGAGGGGCGTTTTGATTTTACAAAATGTGAGAGGAACGATATTTTATGGCATACAGAACACACAATTGCGCCGAGCTGCGCAGGGAGCATGTTGGGAAAACCATTGAACTGGCGGGCTGGATAGACACCGTGCGCGACCATGGCGGCGTTATTTTTGTGGATTTGCGCGACCATTTCGGTGTGACCCAGGCCGTGTTTCACGATGAGAGCATGCTCAAGGGCATGGCGCGGGAGAGCGTTATCTCCGTAAGCGGCACCGTTAGGGAGCGCGACGCGGACACCGTGAACAGCAAGCTTGCCACAGGCGAGGTGGAGCTGCTGGTGGAAAGCCTGCAGCTGCTCTCCCCGGCGCTGCGTCAGCTGCCGTTTGAAATCGGCGAATCGCAGCAGACGCGCGAGGATGTGCGCCTGAAATACCGCTTTTTGGATTTGCGCAGCCCTGCGCTGCACGAGAATATCATCCTGCGCTCCAAGGTCACGAGCTTTTTACGCGCCAAAATGGAGCAGCTCGGCTTTTTGGAGATTCAAACGCCGATTCTCACCTCCTCCTCCCCGGAGGGCGCGCGGGACTATCTTGTTCCCAGCCGCAAGCATCACGGCCTGTTTTATGCCCTGCCGCAGGCACCGCAGCAGTTTAAGCAGCTGCTGATGGTTTCCGGCTTTGACAAATACTTTCAAATTGCCCCCTGCTTCCGCGATGAGGACGCCCGCGCGGACCGTTCGCCCGGCGAGTTTTATCAGCTGGACTTTGAGCTGGCCTTCGCTACGCAGGAGGATGTGTTCGCCGTAGCGCAGGAAGTCCTGTATGAGACCTTTTGCACATTCTCTGAAAAAGAGGTTTCGCCCGCACCTTTCCGCCGCATTGCTTACAAGGACAGTATGCTGCACTACGGCACAGATAAGCCGGATTTGCGCAATCCCCTGTATATTGAGGACTTGAGTGCTTACTTTGCGCAGGTGGACTTTGCGCCGTTTAAAAACAAACCTGTGCGCGGCATCGTGGCGCCGAACTGCGCGGGGCAATCCAAGGGATTTTTTGAAAAAATGCTCAGTTTCGCCACCGAAATCGGCATGAAGGGGCTGGGCTACATCTCCATTCTCCCCGGCATGGAGCTGAAAGGGCCCATCGTCAAATTCCTTTCCCCCGAGAAGCAGCAGGAGCTCATTGCGCTGCTCTCCTTAAAAGAAAACGACACCCTATTTTTCATTTCGGATGTCCAAAAGCTGGTTGACAGGCTTGCCGGCCAAATCCGCACGGAGCTGGGCAAGCGCCTGGATTTGATTGATACCGCCAAATTTGAGTTCTGCTTTATTGTGGACTTCCCCATGTACGGCATCAATGAGGAGAGCGGTAAAATCGAATTCACTCACAACCCGTTTTCCATGCCTCAGGGCGAGATGCAGGCGCTGGAAACCATGAATCCGCTGGATATCCTCGCCTACCAGTATGATATTGTCTGCAACGGCGTGGAGCTTTCCTCCGGCGCGGTGCGTAACCACAGGCCGGATATCATGCTCAAGGCGTTCGAAATCGCGGGCTATACCAAGGAGGATATCGAAAGCAAGTTTTCCGCCCTGTATAACGCCTTCCACTACGGCGCTCCGCCCCATGCGGGCATGGCACCCGGCCTTGACCGCATCGTGATGCTGCTCGCGGAGCAGGAGAGCATCCGTGAGGTAGTCGCCTTCCCCATGAACAGCAACGCGCAGGATTTATTGCTCGGCGCACCCGGAACGGTCACGGAGCAGCAGTTGCGCGAGGTGCATATAAAAATTCGCTGAAAGGGTGAGATTCATGGATTACATTCGCAACTATGAAAGCATGGCAAAGCTCAATTTGCCTGAGGAGGAACGCGCGTTGCTACAGCAGCATGCCGAAAAACTGGAGCGGCGGTTTCAGGACGTGAAAAACGCCGATACGCAGGGCAGCGAGCCGCTTATTACCGTTCTGGAGCTGCAAAATGTATTGCGTGAGGATAGAGCGGAGCAAATCATCCCCCGGGATGCGTTGCTTCAAAGCGCGCCGGAGGCCTATGACGGCTATTTTCAAGTTCCGCGGACGATAGACTAAGGCAAGGGGAAAGGTTCGGTTACTATGACATATTTTAAAACAGCAATTTCGGAGCAGGGGCAGCTGCGCGCGGCGCTGGAGGACAGCATCATGCGAAAGGGTAGCCCTGCGGCCGCCGGTTCCAAAATTTTAGAGGTTTTTCTCGCCCCGTTTGACGCGGCTGTGGTGCAAAGGCTGCGGGCAAACAATGTTGCCATCGTTGGCATAACGGAAATGGACGAATTCGGCATTGCGCCCGTGGAGGGGGACAGTCCCCTTTCCGGCGCGGTGCGTGCGCTCTTGGACGGCGCCTGCGACATTGCGCTGTGCAACGATTTTTCCGGCACGGTGAAACGGCAGGCGGCGGAAAACGGGCTGTGCTACCTCCACCCGCGTTACGGTACGGTGTCCCGCTATGGTCTTATCCCCAGCGTCTCTTCCATGGATCAAATCGGCGTATTGGCGCAGGACGCGGCCACCTGTTTCCGTGTGCTGGAGATGATTGCAGGGCATGATGAGCGGGACGGCACCTCCCTTCCGCAGGAAAAATACAGCTTCAATTCCGGAGCGGGCGAGCTTGCCATTGCGTTGCCGCCGCAGCTTTGGGAGGGCAGCCGCGTTCGGGAAAGCTTGGCGAAGAAGGCCGCGCTTACCGACCGCATGCCGGAGTTTTTTTCGCTCTATGCGCCGGTGCAGTATATCCTTGCGAGCGCGGAAATCAGCAACAACATCAACCGCTACGACGGCATCAAATTCGGCTATCGCTCCCCGCAGTTTAGCAATTTAAATGAATTATACCTGAACACGCGCACGGAGGGCTTTGGGCTTGACACCAAGCTGGCCGCCATAATGGGAGCCTATGTCCTCTCGCAGGAGCAGTATGAGCCCTATTATGACCAGGCCATGCGCCTGCGCCGCAGGATACGCGACGAGCTTGCATTCACCCAAAACACGCTGCTTGCGCTGCCCGCCAACCGGGCGGGGGATGCGTTTGAGCGCAGTGCGCTGTATGGTCCGGCAACGCTCGCGGGGCTTGCCTGCCTGGCACTTTCTGTAGGCGGAGAAGGCGTTCTGCTCTATGGAGACGAAAATCTGCTGGCTACGTTTGCAAAGGAGGGGCTTTGATGGAATATGAAGTGGTAATGGGTCTGGAAGTGCATGTGGAGCTCGCCACGCAGTCCAAGCTGTTTTGTTCCTGTTCGGCAAAATTCGGCGGCGGGCCGAACGAGCATGTCTGCCCCGCCTGCGCCGGCATGCCCGGCATGCTGCCTGTCACAAACAAGCAGGCTGTCTCTTTGGGGATTGCCGCCGCATTGGTGACGAACAGCGAAATCACCCGCACAATGACCTTCGACAAAAAGAATTATTTCTACCCCGACCTTTCCACTGGCTATCAGATTACCCAGCTCTTTGCCCCCATTTGCAAAAATGGCTGGGTGGAAATTGAAACAAGCGCGGGGAAGAAAACAATCGGCTTGAAGCAGATTCACATTGAGGAGGACGCCGGCAAGCTGGTGCACGACACGCGCACGGATACCTCCCTGGTGGACTACAACCGCGCAAGCGTCCCACTGACGGAGATTGTGAGCAATCCGGATTTCCGCAGCGCCGAGGAAGTGATTGCCTATTTGGAAAAACTGCGCGATTTGCTCATCTACGCCGGTGTGTCCGACTGTAAGATGCAGGAGGGCTCCATGCGCTGCGATGTAAACCTCTCCGTGCGCCCGAAGGGTTCGGATATCCTGGGCACCCGCACGGAAATGAAGAACATGAACTCCCTAAAGGCGATTGCCCGCGCCATTGCATACGAGGCGCAGCGCCACATTGACGCGTTGGAAACCGGCTGCGAAACGCTCGTGCAGGAGACGCGCCGCTGGGACGACACAAAGGGCGAAAGCTTTGCCATGCGTGAAAAAGAGAACGCAACGGATTACCGCTATTTCCCAAACCCCGACCTCATGCCCATCACCATCAGCGACGCGTGGATTGAGGAAGTCCGCTCCGCCCTGCCGGAACTGCCCGCCGCAAAACGCGCCCGTTATATAGCTGAGCTGGGGTTGCCGGAATATGACACGAACATCATCACGGGCTCCCTGCCGCTGGTGAAGCTGTTTGAATCCACGCTGGCGGTCTGCGGTGATGCCAAGGAAGCCTCCAACTGGATTATCGGCGAGCTGCTCAAGCTGTTGAGCGCAAACGAAAAGACCGCGGAGGATATCAGCTTCGATCCGCAGTCGCTGGGCAAAATTATCCGGATGGTCAAGGCAAACACCATCAACCGGGGCACGGCGAAAAAAGTGTTCGAGCAGGTGTTCCACGAAAACGTGGATCCGGAAGCCTATGTCAAAGAAAAGGGGCTCGCCATGGTCAGCGACGGCGCTGCCATCCGCACAGCAATTGAACAGGTCATTGCCGAAAACGAAAAATCCGTCATGGAATATCAGAGCGGCAAGCAACAGGCATTCCAGTACCTCATCGGTCAAAGCATGAAGGCGCTCAAGGGGCAAGCTCCGGCGCAACAGGTGCAGCAGATTTTACGGGAACTGCTGTAGGATTTGATAGCTTAATAAAACAGCCGGGTATGGAACACGCATCCATACCCGGCTGTTTTTCTTGGCTCGCGCCCTTGTTGCGGCGGACTCCCTGCGACCCCTGCGGGGACAGCTCCCTCGGGGAGGGAGGCTGGGATTGGCTGCCTAAACAGCGGCGGCGGAATTTATGGGGCGATCGGCGGGTGACCGTCCCCCGGTCACCCGCCGTGTCCATACGCGAAAACCTTTGGCCAATAAGCAAGCGCGCCACCCCCAGGTATTCTTTCCTTTTCTCAGCGCTTTGGCCGCAGAGAACCGGCATCGGACGCACACAGTGCGTCCCTACAAATGCAACCCAAGGATTGCGGCGGATGGAATTTACGGGGCATATCGCGTAGGGTGTGGCTTCTGGAGTATTACAATAAAAATAGAGTCGCAAAACTCACTAAAGAAGTGATAGAATAGAAAAAAGTGAGGAAAGCGAAAATGCAAAAGTATGACAACAACTTTAAAGAAGAAGCAGTGAAA
>JAVBPP010000107.1:0-20363 GCA_031549535.1 Oscillospiraceae bacterium | reverse complement strand
TCATATTGCTTTGAATCTCCTGAAAAAGGACGATTCTAAAATGAGTTTAAAAGCGAAACGACACCGCTGCGCTTACGACGATGATTTCCTCGCTCATATCCTCTTTGATTCCCTATAACTTTTTCATGCGTCAGCCGTGGACAGAGCCTTTTCTATGATATAATAATGCCGATTTCTTGTAGGAAAGAAGTGGAGCCATTCATGAGGTATGCCATTATCGCTGACATCCACGGCAATTTTGATGCCCTGTCTGCTGTTTTAGAAGACGCAAAAGCGCACTGTGTAAACCAGTATATCTTTGCCGGTGACTACTGCGCGAGCCTGCCCTATCCAAACGAGGTAGTGCAAACTATCCGCAACCTTCCAAACTGTTCTGTAATCAAGGGGAACGGAGAAGACTACTTGTTTGCATGCGCGCAACAGAATCAGGAAACATGGACAGACGGCCAGTTCCAGCCTATTTATTGGTGTTATAACGCTATCAGTGAGGCAAATTACAGCTATCTTGCCACGCTGCCGAAAACCGTAACCTTCAAAGACTGTAACATCCCCATAACCGTAACGCATTCCTCCGCTGATGTTTGCGGCGACATGGAACTAAAAGAGTTTTTAAGCGCAAAAATTGCTATCAAGTATCAAAAAGTCAAAGGCTATTCCAGAGAAAAAATGCTGCAGGAAATCCGGCAGCATGTAAGCACATATGATTTTAATTCCGCCCCGCCATTATGCGCGGACGGAATTTATATTTTTGGACATACGCATATGCAATGGAATGCCACACACGGGAACACCGTATTCCTTAACCCCGGGTCATGCGGCATTCCTTTAGACACAGTGCCGGGAGCCGCCTACACCTTGCTGACGATTGACAAAGGCAACATCGCTGTCATAGAACGCAGAGTTTCGTATGACATCAAGGGTTTCCTTTCCCGATTTACATCATCAAGCCTCTATGCACAATCGCCTGTTTGGGGCAGCATCTTCTCGCAGGAGTTGGGGGACGGGCTGGAGCGCGCTCATTTTTTCCTGCAATTTATCAGCGATTACGCCAACAAAATCAACGATCCCATCCGCCCTTATTCAGAAAAAACCTGGACAGAAGCCTTCCGCCTTTGGCAGGCAAGGCGAGAATGATGGATTACCCCGGCGTCATCGCATAACGAAACAACACCAGCCCTCACTCTCCTGCATCTCAAGCAGAGCCAGTCCATGCTGCTCCAACACCGCTATCACTTCCCCCGCACGCTGTTCAATAATCCCGGACGCAAGGAAGGTGCCGCCCGGCTTTAAAAAAGCTTTTATTTGCGGCGCAAAAGACAGGATGACATCCGCAACGATATTTGCGGCGATGACGTCATATTGCCCCGCAACACCCTGGGTCAGGTTTCCGTGCAGGGCAGTGAAGCGCTCCTGCGAAAATCCGTTGGTTTCACCGTTTTCTTTTGCGGTGCGCACAGCGTATGCATCAATATCCACCCCCGTTGCATGAGCCGCGCCGAGGAGCAGCGCTGCTATGGATAAAATTCCGCTGCCGCAGCCGACATCCAGAACCATATCCCCTGCTTTGACGCAGCGTTCCAGCGCCTCCAGGCAGAGCCGCGTGGTGGCATGGCTGCCTGTGCCGAAGGCGAGCCCCGGCTCCAGCAGCAGCACATGGCGCTGCGTCTGCGGCAGCTCACCCTCCTCCCAAGTGGGTTGAATTAACAGCGTTTCACCAATGGGCAACGGTTTAAAATATTGTTTCCAGTTGTTTTCCCAATCCGCATTTTTACAGGAGCCCATTTCTATTTCATGCTTAATTGTTGCAGCCTCTAAGCGCTCCCGCAAAAATTGCAACGCCTCCGAGGGGCGCTCATCAGGGGAAATGTAAATGTGAATAATCCCCGTTGTGCGATCCTTTTGCAGCAGCTCTTCGTCAATGAGGTTGATGTGCGCGATTTCCTCAGCCTCCTGCTCCAGATGGCTGTAATCTTCAATATAGATGCCGTAGGGCACCACCATATGCGCGATACTGCCCGCCGCATCAATTTGCGCGGTGGGCACATGTATTTTAATCTCTGTCCAGTCCATTTCATGATCCCCTAATACTTATTGTGAACATCCTCCGCAAAGCAAAGCAAATCTGTCATCTCAAGGCTTGTTCCGTCATCCAGAATAACCCTGCCGCGCATTTTGCCGAAAACCTGATGCTGGTCTGTGACGATGATGCCTGCATTGATTTTTGCGCAGCGATCCAGAATCGGGAAAAACTCTGTTTCGAACCTGCCGTCCGAAGAGCTGAACTGCCAGGGTTTTAAATAGCTGTCCTTTGGAATGTGAAACTGAATGTCATCCAGCTTATGGCCGCTTCCGTCATAGAACAGGATATTTTCGCTTGCTGCTGCGGTATCGCCGAAGCCGTAGCCGATGTTGAAGCCAAAGGCTTTTTCTTGGATTATGCCATTGCCGGAGCCCCAATACCAGGTGTTGTCATAGGTCCACACCCCGCGCCCCCAGTCGAGCGTTCCAAAGTCGGTTTCCGGGTTGAAACGATACTCTTTCCCGTCAAAGCAGGCCTTACCGCTCGCGGGCATGCAGTTGATTTTTTGGTTGTAATAAAAGGCGTTCTTCTTCTCTTTCCAGGGTGTTGCAATTACGATGGAATCCATCTCCGGCTCGCGCAGGGTAATATCGCAGGAAAACGGTTTCCCATCCTGGAAATTCTGGAAGTCGCAGGTAAGATGCCGTTCCCCCTGTGTGACAGTAAATTCCATGGCCAAGCGTTTGTCACGGTATTGTGTGACACCATTTTGGGAAGATGTGGGAAGCTTAAATTTACCCATAGGAAAGGCGTTTAATACAGTTTGTGTGTGCTCGGTTTTGCTGTCAAAATGCAGCAGAGAGGCGGACTGCAGGCCGATGTAACCGTCGTCCGAAATCGTCAGTGCAACACCGAATGCCTCCGACAAAATCAAGTAATAGTCCCATTCTTTGATGCGGAACTTCGGCGCCTTGATTCGCGAACGGTCATATTGCTGCAGCAGGCTTCGCGACCAGCCCGGTTCTCGCAGGGTGCCGTCCTCGCGCAGCAAGGGCTGCACTGTTGTAATCTCATGATTGCGCATGTGATGTCGTCCCCTCCTGTATCTCTGCAATCACATTGGCGTGGAAGCTATTATCCACGCGCCCGTGGTTGTAAATTTTTCGATTTTCAAGCATCCACTGCTTGGTGGAGAATTCTCCGGCGGAAACGCCGTTTTGCGCCTGCATAAATTCATAGACCCGCGCATCCAAAAGATCCAGTTGAGAAAGGATTTCCGCCTCCACAAACATGGGGCGCACAGCTGCGCCGAACTCCGGCTCACCGTGGTGGGAAATCAACATGTGCTGCACCAGCACCAACTTTTCTTTCGGAAGTTCCAGCTCCAGACCGATTTTTTCAACCAGAATCGCGCCGCGCACCAAGTGACCGATTAAGCTGCCCTCCGCCGTGTAGCCGGAGGCAATGCCGGTTTGAGACGCGTTGAATTCCTCCACCTTGCACACATCATGTAACATGACGCCGGTAAACAGCAAGTCGGCATCCACAAAGGGGTACAGCTCCGCCGCACGCTGCGCCAGGCGCAGGATAGATAGCGTGTGATAGAGCAGACCACCGCGAATGGCATGGTGCAAGCGAAAAGCCGCCGGCCAATACAGCAGTTTTTCCCGGTAATGCGCCAAAACAGCGAGCACCAGCTTTTGCAAATCTGCGTCCCGGAATCCTTGCACACAGTCCAGAAGCTGGGCAAACATTTCTTCGCCCTTCGCATCCGCGCTGGGCACAAAATCCTCCGGGCGCACTGCATCCTCCGCCGTGGTTTGGCGGACGCGCTCCACACGCAGCTGCTGCACATCGTTAAACGGCACCAGGCTGCCGCGCACCTTAATGAGCATATTCGGCTCAAACACACCGTGCTGCTCCGCCTTATAATCCCAGAGCTTTGCGCCGATTTCACCGCTTTGGTCAGCCAGCTCCAAATCCAGGTACGGCACGCCTTTCGCCGTGAGCTTCTGCTCCACGGTTTTTATCAGGCAAAAACCCTCAACCGCACCGTTCGGCGCACATTTTTCAAAATTCAACTTGTTTCTCTCCTTTCAAACTTCGCCCCAAAGCAGCCACAACGTTCCGCTGCGCACGGATACGGTACTTTCTTTCCCGATAAACTGATTACTCACACCCAAGGGGGTGTTGTGATACAGCAGCGCGTCATGCAGCTCATACTGCAACCCGCTTTCATAGACGCCCTCACAGCGTTCTGTGCAGGCAAAAACGGAAAGATAGCCTGTTTCCGCCGCCGAAAAGTGATAGCTTTCATTCGTGATGGCTGTCATTTTTGTGCTGACCCCGTTCAGTTGCGCCCGCAGCCCCTGCTGTGATAACTGCGCCAGCAGCTGCATGTTCGCTACCGTGTGAGACAGGCGGCCACCCAAACAGCCGTAAATCTGAAAATCGCGGTAAGCGCGCTGTATCCCCTGCTGCACGGCGGCGGATAAATCCGTTTCATCCTTTTGCGCCGGGAGCGTAATCACCGCCCCGTTTTCCGGGCGCAGCGCGGAATCAAAGTCCCCAATGGCAAGGTCAAAGGGGAGGCCAATGCGCTCCAGATGGCGCAGCCCTCCGTCTGCGGCAATGACGAAATCCCTCTCACTCGGCCGGATTTCATGTGTGCCGAATTCCCCCGCGCCTATAATATAGCAAATTCCTGCCATGGCACACCTCTAAATAAAAGCTGCCCACAAACACAGCTCGTGAGCAGCCTGATATATATATATGCAGCTTAGAAGAAGCGCCTAACTTTATCGCAGTAGGCATTGTATTCCTCACCATAAGTCGCCCGCAGGTGCTTTTCCTCCCGCCGAATCTGCTTACACAGGCGCAGAGTGCCGAAGAAGAAGTAGGCAAAGAAATACACATCGCCATAAATCAATGCCGTGCCGAGCAGAACAAAGATAAACGCCAGATAGATTGGGTTGCGGCTGAAGGAAAGGATGCCGGTTGTAACGAGCTCGGCCTTAGTTTCCGCCTCTATCCCCACGCGGAAGTTTTTGCCGTAGGCCTTTAGTGCCAACAGGAACAGCACCAAGCCGATAATGCAGAAATTGACACCAATCCATTTAAACGTTTTCGTTTGTAAAAAATAAATTTGGTATTCAAAATGCGGCAGAACGGTGATGATATAAGCAAAGCTGCGATAGATGAAAAAGAAGCCGAAAAACTTGACCCAAAAGTCCTTGCGCCACTTCGTGCGGACAATTGCCTGAACGCCCTGCTTTTTCAGCTGCAGGTTACGTAAAATCACCAGAACGATCAAAATCAGCAAGCTTGCAAGCGCGAAATACTTTTGCATGTTTAATCCCCCAATTCTCTTTCCTAAGTCCTTATTTTATATCATAAGCACCGCATTAAGCAACCATATTTTGAAAATAATTTAAATTTCTTCAAATTTTTCCAAAACTGCCCGGCATTCCGGGGAGCATTGCAGGTATTCCGGCGGCGCTTTCTGCATTTCACGCAATAAAAAGCCAAAACTCCATTGCGCGGCATAATCCGCCGCACTGTCATCGCGGTAGGGATTACCCTGCAGCAGTTGCAGCACCCACTCCAAAAACGCGGCATCGCCGTGGCGCACAATTCGTTTCAGCAAAAAAACCAGGCTGTATTTATAGCTGTTCAGCTCGCCGAACAGAACCCTCGTGAGCAGCGGCTGCGTAAGCAAGGTTGCGATGATACGGGTTTTCATTTTTTTATGCAGCAGAAAGCGGCATATGCAGCCCGCCAGCGCCGCCGAAACCGCGGGATTTTTCTGTTCCGTTTCGCAGGCTTGTGAAAGAATTTCTGATACAAAACGGCTCGCTTGCTCCAAATCCGTTTCACAAAGGCGGTCAATTTCCTGCAAATAATACGCCTTACGCTCCAGCAAATCCGTCATACCGTCCCCAGTGCACAAACCAAATCTTTGTAGTGCTGTCCTTTTTCCGCAAAGTCCCGGTAAACGTTGTAGCTGGACGCGGCAGGCGAGAGCAGGCAGATTTTCCCCTGCTGCGTGTGCCGATAGGCCAGGCGAACAGCCTCCTCCATATCCTTCGCAAACAACAACTGTTTCTTCGTTCCGCGCTCCCCCATCGCACGCAGAATTTTGTGGCCGGTGTCGGGAAGAGCAATTAAATTTTGCACCATGCTTTTTTCCAGCTGCACTGCAAAGCCGGCATAGTCGAGCCCCCTGTCCATGCCGCCGAAAATTAGGCTGTCCACCTCCCCCAGCGCTTCAACCGCGCACATAACGCTGTGGGGAATGGTTGCGATGCAATCGTTATAAAAGCGAATTCCCTTATATTCCCCCACAGGCTCCATGCGGTGCTCAATACCGCCGTAGGTAGCAACCGCCTCGCGAATCGCCTCATCCGAAACACCCAACAGGCGCACTGCAGCGGCGGCGTAGGCGATATTATGCGCGTTGTGCTTGCCCTTCAGGCGTTCGTTCAAGGGCGCAAGCTCGCACAGAAAGGCTTCCGTCGACTCGGCCGGAACAGGGACGCGCTTGGCCTGCACCTGCTCCCAATCCAAAAACGCGCAGAGGTCCTGCTCCGCTGTATAGATAAAATAGTCCTGCTCCCCTTGATAGCGTTGAATATTGAGTTTGGCATCGACATAGCCCGCAAAGCCGTTATAATGGTCAAGATGCTCAGGATAGATATTGGTCAGAATCGCGATGTGCGGCGAGCAGGTCATGAATTCCAGCTGGTGGGAGGAAAGTTCTATCACCGCATATTTCCCGCTGATGTCCTCTATGCTATCCAGAACCGGGAGCCCCATATTGCCGATTAGGGAAGCGGAAAGCCCCGCGCTGCATAGCATCTGGTAAATGAGGGTGGAGGTTGTCGTCTTCCCCTTTGTGCCTGTGACGCCGATGCAAACGCAGGGGGCAAAACGCAAAAACAAATCGGTTTGACAGCTGATTTCGACATTCTGCGGCAACGCTACACCGGCCAGGGATATGCCCGGTGATTTGATTACCAAATCGTAACCCGCCATCGCGTCCAAATAGTTCTCCCCGCAATGCAGATTCACGAGGCTATCCTCCAGCGTAACGGTGCGCCGGTCCGCGATTCCGATTTCCTTTTCCGGTAAATATTTTCGAATCAATGTATAGCTTGATTTCCCCTCCCGCCCAAACCCAAGCAGCAGGACGCTGCGCTGGGAGAGATAGCTGATGAAATCCTCAATCAAAGCGAGACATCTCCTTCATTAGACTTGTAAAACGAGGCGGAATGCTGTGGTTTTCGTTCCACGCCCGCAGTAGCTCCTGTGCTTGCTCCGTGCCTGTTGCTTGACTTTGCTGCAAAAAACGGCGCAGAAGTAGCTCCGGCTGTTCTGTTTGCGCCGCCGTCATGGTCAGCGCGGCGCAGACCTCGCTTGTTGTGCCGACGCACTCGAAGGGTTTAACAGGGGCGAAGCCGCAAAGCCCGTCAAAATCCGCGAGAAGTTCCTCTTTTTCCAACAGATTTGCGCCAAATATATCCTGCAGCTCCTCCCTACTCAAAAAAGGTGAAAGAATGCAGTAAACAAACAGGCATTTGGCACAGCCACAGCACCAGATATTTTGTTTGCTGCCCACGTTGCAACTTTTGAAGGCCGGATGAAATTGTTTGAGCGCAGCAAAGCGTTTTGCAATCTGCAGCTCGTTCCAGGGGCGCAGCAGGCTGAAATAGTGGATCTTATCGGTAAAATGCAATCGAGTATACTGCGCAAAATCATCCTCAAAACGGCTGGATTTAGAGTATTGGTGATTGACCGCGCCGCCAGCGAGATTCCCCTCGTTCGCGCTTGCTTCGTTGGAAAGGATGATATACTCCGCTCCGATGAGGTAGGCGCAGTAGTAAGATAAAAAAGCCACAATGGCAGAAAACGGTGTGTGCCCGTTTAAAAAGCCTTCCCGGTTACGCGCAAGCAGTTCCGGCGCAATAGTTCGGTAGCTGCGCACAATCCGCTCCCTGCCATATCCCGCCGCCAGAACACATTCCTCCCGCGCGCTCTGATCGTTCACCGTGAAAAACCAGTTGACATCCCTGTAATTCTGCAGTAAATCCATCGTAACGCAGGAATCCTTCCCCCCGCCCACGGGTATCAACTGCAAGCCCTGCGCCGTAAACGTCAAATCGGGCACCGCGGCGCTAGCCCCCTGCGCCTCCACCGTTACAAAGCTATCAAAATCCGTCTGAATCCCGTTTCGGTAAAAAAATTCACCCAATCCGCCGAACCAGAGGTTTTTCCACCAGAGTATCTCTTCCACCGTCAATACACCGCAATTAACGCGCAAAAGCGGCGGGCAGGCACACTTCCAATAGCTCAGTGCCTCCACCATGCCCAGCGAAAAAACAATTCGCTTTGCTATGGGCGAATCCCAAGCGTTGCACAGCGGTAGCCGCTCCGCCGGAATGCGGATTTCCGGAGAGAAGCGGCACAGGCCGGGTATTGCAAACTCGTAGCGGATTAGGATATCGCCGCCCTGCTTTTCTAGATAGTAGTTGTTATAGTGAAACTCCGGATACTCCCGCCGAAAACGCAAAAATTTTTCCTGCATAGCTCCCTCGCTTTTTATGCAATAATAATGCTAGTATACCATGAGAAAACCTTTGATTCAAGAAAATCTCATTTTCTTCTTTTATTTATGGCAATCGGAACCCTTTCATGCTATAATTGCCCAAAGGAATGGTATAATTTTCTAATGAACCGGAAAAATAGTTTGTGTATCGAATGATGAGGAGGACATTTTTTGTGATGCAGGATTATGTATCCGCCTTCAAAGCTGGGTTTCAAAACCACACCGAACTGCGTGCGCAGCGTTATATCACACGCAACATTACCCTGCTTGGCGGCAATATGGTAACAAATGAACGCAGCGAAAACGGCGGCGTTTGCGCGCGCGTAAATAAAAACGGCGTTTACGGCTTTGCTTCCGGCGCGGAGTATACACCGGAAAGTATCAAGGCCATCTTGAAGGCTGCCGATGAAAACGCGCTGTTTCTGGATTCCCGTGTACAAAAGGGCGCAAAGCCCCTGCCTTCCCTTCCGGCGGGCAACACACGCATGGAGTTGGAATTGCGGGACTTTGAGCAGAAGCATTATATTGATTTTGCGCGGGAACTGGACGGGTATATCGAACAAAAATACCCCGACCTTGCCAGCCGTATGGTGTTGGTGCGGGCAGACGCCTGTGAAAAGCTGCTCTGCGTTTCGGACGGGTTTGACAGCTACAGCCTTGTTCCGCGTAGCCACATCTATGTTTTTTTAACCGCAAACGCAAAAGACGGCTCCACGGTTGAGCTATATCATGTCTTTGGCGGAAACGGGTATTTTGACGGGCATTTTCGTTCGCCGGAACAGCTGCATGAAAACATTGATGCGCTGTACTGCGAGCTGATGAAGAAGGCGGAGGGCATCTATCCGGACGCGGGCGTAAAGGATGTTGTGATGCACCCCAAGCTGGCCGGAATACTCGCGCATGAGGCCGTTGGGCATACGGTGGAAGCGGATCTTGTAATCTCCGGCTCCGTCGCCGCCTATCACCTGAACAAGCCCGTAGCCAGCGAGCTTGTGACGATGATTGATTTTGCACATACAAAAGAAGATGGCTCCCCCGCCCCCATTCCGGTGTGGGTGGACGATGAGGGCACACCGGCGCAGGACGCTGTTCTGATTGAAAACGGAATCCTCAAGGGCTATATGAACTCCCGGGAATCCGCCGCGCATTTTGGCGTAACGCCGCAGGGCAATGCGCGCGCCTCCCAGTTTTCGGATGAGCCGCTTATTCGCATGCGCAACACCGCGATTCTGCCCGGAACGGACCGTTTCGAGGATATGCTTGCATCCATTTCGGACGGCTATTATTTAACGGATACAAACAACGGCCAGGCGGACATGACGGGGGAATTTATGTTCGGCGTTTGCATGGGTTATGAAATTAAAAACGGTAAACTGGGGCGTGCCATACGCGACACCACGATTTCCGGCATTGCGTTTGATATGCTGAAAACGGTGGATATGCTCTCAGCGGATATGTATTGGACCTGCTCGGGCATGTGCGGCAAAAAGCAGATGATTCCCGTTGGCATGGGAGGTCCTGCCATTAAGTGCAAGGTCAACATCGGCGGCAGATAACTGCGGAAAGGGTGAAATGGAATATGACAAATCAGGAAGTAGCGCAATATACCTTACAAGCTCTGCAGGCAGCCGGAGCGGATGCCGCGCAGTGCATTGTTTCCCAAGGGAAAACAGATGAATTAAACGTGGAATCCGGCAAATTCAGTTTGCTGCGTTCCCTGTTCACGAGCACCCTGCACATCAAAGCACTCAAGGGCGGCAAAAAAGGCAGCATTCGCATCAACCGCCTGGAAGCAGACGTAATCGACTCCGCTGTTGCGCAGTGCATGGCCGCAGTAGAAAGCGCCGCAGCGGATGAAGCGGAGCAAATTGCGCCGTTCATACAAAACGGAGCCTTCCAAGAAGGTGTTCTCACCCCTGACCGTGGGCTGTTGTTTGACCGTATTGAGGAATTTCTTGCACAGAGCTCCAAGAAGTATCCTAAGGTGATGATGGAGAACCTGGTTGCCTGTTACAGCCATAAAAACACGCTGTACGCCAACACAAACGGTGCCGAATTCTGCTACGAGCACGGCGAATACTCTTTCGGCTCCACATTCTCCGCGCAGGACGGTGAAATGACATCATCCTCCAGCGGCTCCGGCTGCGTCGTGGCGAATTTAGAACGGCCGTTTATGGAAATCGGCATGCAAAAAATACTGTTAGAGGACTGTGAAAAGCAAATTGCAACCGTGCCGTTCAACGGAAAAACCGTGGGCACCATTATTCTCACACCGGATTGCCTGGGCGAATTCATTGAGATGACGATGGAAAGCATGCTCTGCGATTCTGCGCTGATCGATGCCACCAGCCCGTTAAAAGATGCTTTGGGCGAAAAGGTCGCTCATGACAGCCTGACGATTTCCACGGTTCCCCTGGATTCGCGCGTGGTTTGCGGTGAGCGTTTTACGGCAGACGGCTACCCCTGCGAGAACATGGATCTCATCAAGGATGGTGTGTTGCAGAATTTTCAGCTCTCCCAATATGGCGCGAATAAAACCGGCTTTGCGCGCGCGAAAAACAGCGGCTATAACCTTTATGTACCCAGCGGAGAAACGCCGTTGAGTGAAATCATTGCCGGGATTGATGCCGGTTTACTTGTCGGGCGTTTTTCCGGCGGCCAGCCCGGGACGAACGGTGACTTTTCCGGCGTGGCCAAAAACAGCTTCTTAATTGAAAACGGGCGCGTGACAGACGCGGTGAGCGAAACCATGATCAGCGGCAACCTTGCGCAGCTGCTGCTGGATGTGGTTGCGATTTCGAAGGAATCGATCACCGACGGCATGCACATCCTGCCCTGGGCCGCTTTTGGCGGTGTCACAATCTCCGGAAAGTAGTTGTTTTACAGCAGCCGAAAGCTGTTTTTGTGATAATCCAAGGCCCCTTCCTTTTTCAAGCGAGAGAGTTCGTGGGAGAGTGCGTAACGATCCACGCATAAATAATCCGCCAACTCCTCCCTGTTGAACGGAACTGTTACAATCCGCCCGCGCTGCGCACCGTATTGCCCCAGGCAGCAAAACAGCTTTTCCCGCAACGTTTTCCGGCTTAGGATGTCCAAGCGGCTCTGCAAATGCAAATTTTTTGCCGCTATTGTTTGCATCATGTTCAAAAGCAGCTGTGTATGAAACCCACAGCTTTGGTTGCAATTCTGTGTAATGCGTGTGTAATCCAGGAATAGTACGCGGCTTTCCTGCACCGCAACGACACTGACAGGGCTTTCTTTCACCCCCGCGCAGCATAGCGTTTCTGCGAAATAGTCCGATTCCTGCAGTGAGGCAAGGAGCATACGCTCCCCCTCGCTGCTGTTTTTTTCTATCTGCAACACGCCTGAAAGTACAATACCAATTTTTGTCACCGCACTGCCCGCCTGCAAAACCACCTCCTGTTTTTCGTAAGTTTTTTGCACAGCTTCAAGGCAGGAAAGCAATTTTTCCAAATCCGTTTCATTTATCTGGGCGAATAACGCAGTGTTGCGCAACGTTTGCTGCATGCTCATGTAGCACCTCCACTATTCGTGCGAAATCGTATTTCGTGCGGAATCGTATTCCGTGCGGAATCGCACGTATTTTTGTTTTGAGTATAGTATACTAAAGCTGCAAATACAAGAAAAACTTTCGAAAGGATGCTTACCATGAAACGTCAGATTATTAAGATAGATTCCGAGGCCTGCAACGGTTGCGGCCTGTGCGTGGAGGCCTGCCATGAGGGTGCAATCGGCCTGGTGGACGGCAAGGCCGTTTTGCTGCGCGACGATTACTGCGACGGACTGGGCAACTGCCTGCCTGTTTGCCCCACGGGCGCAATCAGCTTTGAGGAACGCGAAGCCGCCGCTTATAATGAAAGTGAGGTTAAAAAACAAATGGAACTGAAACAGAAGCCCGATTTACCCTGCGGCTGCCCCGGCACACATGCCAAGGCAATCAACCGCACCGCTGCACAAGTAACGAGCGAACCTGCGGCACACAGCCAATCCCAGCTCGGGCAGTGGCCGGTGCAAATCAAGCTTGTGCCCGTGAATGCAGCTTATTTTGAAAATGCCAATTTGTTAGTAGCCGCGGACTGCGCCGCCTATGCGCATGGCAACTTCCACAACAGCTTTATGAAAAATAAAATCACCATAATCGGCTGCCCTAAGCTGGACATGGTTGATTACAGTGAAAAGCTCACGGATATTTTAACCCATAACAATATCAAATCCATCACGGTTGTGCGCATGGAAGTTCCCTGCTGCGGCGGAATCGAGGCCGCAGTGAAACAAGCGCTGATAGCCAGCGGCAAAATGATACCCTGGCAAGTTGTGACCCTGGGCACAGACGGCTCGGTGATTGAGTAAACACTAAGGAGAGCAGATTGACCTATGATCAATCTGCTCTTTTTGCTTTTTCAACTTCCCGCATCATATGCTCCACAATGCGCTTCGCATTACCTATATCCGTAAACTGCACATATTTGCTGCGAAATTTTTCCAGCTCGTTGTAATTATAATAACCGCTGTTTAAAACCGTCATCAAGTCCGCAAAATTGCGGAAGGTGCAATCCGGATACTCTTCAAACAAGTCTACATTTAAGCCGCGTTTCACTGCATATTGGTCATAATCAAAAACATAAAAGAACAGCGGTTTATGCAACACACAGGCTTCAAACGCTGTTCCGGAATAGTCTGTGATGTAATAGTCCGCCACCTTCATTAAGTCATAGGTACTGAAGTTACTGAAAATGGCAAAGCTTTTATCGGCGCAGGCATGATCCAGCGGGTGGAGCTTGACCACCAAATTGTATTTTTCCGGGTCAATGCTCTCCAGCAGGGGATTCAGGTCTATGCTGACCTCCTTACGAAACGTTGGAACATAAAGAATTGTTTTTTTCTTGCGTAACTGTGGATATTTTTTATAAATGCGTTCTCGTATCCGGTAGTTTGCCAAATCGGTTCCGATGATATAGTCCAAACGCGGCATACCTTCCACAAAAATTTTTTCCGGTGAAACTTGAAACGCCTCGGCATAATGGCTTTTGGTGATTTCAGAAGCACAGGTAATATAGCTATAATTCCGATGCATGCTGCCAAGGCGCGCCACTTTGCTGCTACGCCCCTCAAAGGTGTCCAGGTTTTGATAGCCAAATTTTTTGATAGCGCCAAGGGAATGCCAAATCTGAATCACAATCAGCTGCTTTCGGTGTTTGAGCATGCTCACGGGAATACAGTAGGAGTCTACAATACATGCACTTGCCGTGGCCAGATGATACAGGCACCGCAGCATGTAGACACCGTATTCTATCTTTGATTTCAATCCGCCTTCTATTTTTTTGCACAGTACAACCACGCTGTAAGATTCCCGCTTAATGATTTCTTTTTCCAGGAGCGCAAAATCCAACGGTTTTGCGTTGTATTGCCGGCTAATCATAACCACCTTGGGTTGAATGGGCAAGCGTTTTAGAAAAAAATACAGTAATCCAAGGAGTGTTCGTAACGCCAGGAACAGCAGCTTCAAGCTCATCACAACTCCTTTTTCAACATATGGGGAAATTTGTTCCATTTTAGCATAATGCGGCAAAATTTGCAATTACTTTACAAGTAAATCGCACAGTTTGCAAATTGCCTTTTGATACCCCGTAAAACCTTCTCCGCTGACGTTGATGCAGCAGGCCTGCCGAATCAGTGAGACCCTGCGTTCCGGTTCCCGGGATGTGATATCTGT
This sequence comes from Oscillospiraceae bacterium, assembly GCA_031549535.1. Lineage (GTDB taxonomy): Bacteria > Bacillota > Clostridia > Oscillospirales > Acutalibacteraceae > JAVBPP01. The sequence goes on along the minus strand of JAVBPP010000107.1, from coordinate 6,005 downwards.
TAGATGCACCTCGGCCGCAGGCAGGGATGTCGATCGCAGGGCGTCCGCGATGGCGACACTGGTATGGGTGTAAGCCGCCGGATTAATCAATATGGCATTCATATCCGTTTTGGCCGCCAAAATGGCGTCCACCAAATCGCCTTCATGATTGGACTGATAGAAATACGGGCAGCAGCCCAATTCATCACAAGTATTTTGAATAAATTGCAGCAATTGCGCATAGCTCGCTTCGCCATAAAGCTCCGGTTCCCTTGCGCCCAATTCCGTCATGTTGGGGCCGTGGATTACTAAAATGCGTGGCAAACCCTCGTGATTGCCGATTAACTGCCGCTGCATGAGACAGCTTTGCGCGAGGATGCTCTCCCACACCGCCTTTCTATAGCTTGCATCGTCCTGCACACTGTCATGCAAAAAGCGCGAAAGAATCTGCTTCTCCCTCTGCAAATCGCGGATGGGCAGACCCTTCTCCTGCTTGAATTGTGCGAGTTGCGCAACAACAGTAAAGCGCTCCCGCAGCAGCGTGTCAATTGCCGCGTCTATTTCATTCAACTCACTTCGATATTCTTCCAATTCCATACTCAATTCCCCAACATTACATCTAATAATGCGATTGCTGCCGCCGCCTCTATGCAGGGTATGGCGCGCGGGGCGATGCAGGCGTCGTGACGCCCCTGCACGGTCAGCTGCGTTTCCTCCATAGCGCGTAAATCCACGCTGCGTTGTGTTTGCGAGATGGAGGAGGGCGGCTTCACGCCGGCACGAAAAATCAGAGGCATCCCGGTAGCCATCCCTCCCAGGACGCCGCCGTGGCGGTTTGTCTCGGTTTCTATTTGTCCATTTTTTATGATATAAGCGTCATTCTGCTCGCTACCCCGCAGCCTTGCCGCGTCAAACCCGGAACCAAACGCAAGGGCATTCACGCCGGGGACAGCAAAAACCGCGGCGGAAATGCGGTTTTCCAGTCCAAAAAACGGTGGATTGCCCAGCCCGGGCGGAAGGCCGTAAACAGCGGCTTCTATCATGCCGCCAACTGAATCACCCTGCCCTCTGGCCTCAGCAATCGCTTTTTGCATGCGCTCCCCGGCGCAGTCGTCCAACACAGGGAAAGGCTTTTCCGAAAGCTGCATGGCACAGGCGTAATCCCGCCCCAAGGAATCTAGCGCAATGTCTTGCTCCGAAGCAATCTGCGCAAGATGCGCCGCAAGTGTTACGCCGCGCTGTTCCAACAGCTGGATACACAGCGCCCCGGCAAAGCACAGCGCCACCGTCAGCCGCCCCGAGGCATGGCCGCCGCCGCGCAAATCCGCGTTGCCGCTTGTTTTGCAGTAAAGGGGATAGTCCGCATGCCCCGGACGCGGAACAACGCTAAGGTTCACGTAGTCCGCACTGCGGGCGTCCCGGTTGGGGAATATGGCACACAGGGGTGCTCCCGTCGTTCTTCCGTCCAGCAGCCCGGATTGAATCAGAGGCTCATCCGCCTCCCTGCGCCCTGTTGCGAGGGCATTTTTGGGTTTTCTGCGTTCCAAAAAGGCCTGCACGCGCTGCATATCGGGCGCAAAGCCGGGCGGCAGCCCCTCCACCACCACTCCCATTGCTTCGCCATGGGATTCGCCGAACAACTGAATGCGGATTTGATTGCCAAAATAAGAGGACATAGCATTATTCCTTTACCAAATTTTGATAGCTCTCCCAAAAATCCGGGTCAGATTTTTCCACAGCATCGCTGCCTGTAACCGTCACGGGGGAAGCGCACAGCAGGGATGCGATTGCCGCCGCCATGGCGAGGCGGTGATCCCCGCAGCTGCTTACAGTAGTTCCCTTCAGCCGCCTGCCGCCCCGAATCACAAGCGTTTCATTTTCAATGCAGACATCCCCTCCCAACGCCTGCAGCAACTGCGCCGTGTTCGTGAGCCGGTCGCTCTCCTTTAAGCGCAGTCGGGCGCAGCCCCGTATGCGGGACTCACCCGCCGCCGCTGCGCAAACGACAGCAAGCACCGGAACCAGGTCGGGCATCTGCGCCGCGTCCAAATCGATTGCACGCAGTTCTCCCGCCTGCACGCGGCAGCTCTCCTGCTCCGGATACGTTACCCTTGCGCCCATACGGCTCAAAATTTCCGCAACAGCGCGGTCCGCCTGGCGAGAATCCTGCCGCAGGCCGGAAACGGTAATTTCCCCCGCTATCGCCGCCGCGCAGAGCCACACAGCCGCCTGCGACCAATCGCCTTCAATCGAAAGCGGCGCGGATAGCTTTGGCTTCTGCCCGCCGGGAATGCCGTAGTGCAACTCCTCATTGTTACTTGTAACGCCAAAACGCAGCAATATTTCCTGCGTCAATTCAATATACCCGGCCGACTCCGGAGCGCCGAGAAGGCACAAGCTACTCTCCTCCGCAAGCAGTGGCAGGCTGAGCAGCAGCGCGGAAACATATTGGGAGCTGACATTGCCGGGCAGCGTATACGCCCCGCTCTGCAGCTTGCCACGGCAGATAAGCGGAAAGCCGTCTGACGCTATTCGGCAGCCGTGCAAGCGCAGCTGCTCCAGCAGATGCCGCATGGGACGCCCCGCGAGCTGTTCCCCCGCATGCAGCGTAAAAGCAGGATAGTGCACCGCCGCAAAGGGCGCAAGAAAGCGAGCCGTTGTGCCACTGTTTGCGCAGTGCAAAACCGGCTGTGTATCCGACAGCCGCATCGGCTGCACCCGAATCTCTTCATCGCCCACACGGATGGCGGCCCCCAGCGCCTGCAAAGCCTGTATCGTTGCCCCACAGTCCGCCCCATAACGAAACTTCCCGCACAGCATGCTCTCGCCCTGAGCCGCCGCCGCGCAAAACAAGGCGCGGTGCAGGCAGGATTTGGAGGCCATCGCCCGCAGGGAACCGGAAATATAGTTGGCCTGCAGCTGTTTCATGGCAATAGCCCGCCATATTCGTTTAAGTAGCTCCGCAGCTGTGTGAGCGTTGTTTCCACAACGCGAGCCGTTCCGATTTGCGGCGTAAAAACCAGCTGAATCGTGTCGCCGCTACGTTTTTTATCGCTCAGAATTGCCTCATATAACGCCTCGGCGGCAAAAGGAATATCCGCTTGCAAACCCATTTGTTTGAGTAGACCCGACAGTCTCTCCCAAACAGCCGGAGCGCAGATTCCCTGCTCCGCCGCAATGCCGCACATCGCCGCCATCCCTGCCGCTACAGCCCGCCCGTGCGCAAGCGCAAACCCGCTGCAGGCCTCAATTGCGTGGCCTATGGTGTGGCCGAAATTCAAAATCCGCCGCACTCCCTGCTCCGTCTCATCCTCCTGCACAATGCGCTGCTTATGCGCGATACAGCGCAGGATGACCTGCTGCAATTGTGTTCGATGGCAGCCGCCTTCCAAATCCGTAAACAGCTGTTCATCACAAATCATGGCATATTTCACGATTTCAGCAAGACCGTTTTGCAGCTCTTCCTGGGGCAGAGTTGCGAAACAATTAATGTCGCAAAGCACGAGCGACGGCTGATGAAAGCTGCCCAGGATATTTTTTTTGCCCCCAAAATTGACAGCTGTTTTACCGCCCACGGAGGAATCCACCGCCGCAAGCAACGTGGTAGGCAGCTGGATATAGCGTATGCCGCGCAGATACAGCGCCGCCGCAAGCCCCGCTAAGTCACCGGTTACACCGCCACCCAACGCCGCGAGGCAATCGCTTTTCGTAAACTCGTGTGAGGCTAAAGACGAAAGCAGCAGCTCAAGCGTCTGTATATTTTTATGCCTTTCCCCGGGTGGAAAGCTGAAACGCTCCACGATTAGCCCGCTTTGTTCCAGCGCCGCCTGCACGGTATCGGCATACAGCGCCTGTACTGTTTGATCGCACACCAAAAGCACGTTTCGTATGCCGTCGAGGGTCTTTACCGCTCCACCAATCTCTCCCAACATCTGCCTGCCAACGCGTACGCAATACGGCTGTTTTGTTTGAACCCACAATTCTTCTGTTTTCAACGCTTCACCTCACCGCCAGCAGTTTTTGCACCCGCTTGGCAATCTCGGCAAACTGCTCCGGCGTCACGGACTGCGGGCCGTCGCTTTTTGCGTGTTCCGGGTCGTTATGTACTTCTATCATCAGCCCGTCCGCCCCCGCAGCAGTAGCAGCCAGGGCCATGGCGGGCACCAAATCCGCACGCCCCGTCCCATGGCTGGGGTCAACAATCACGGGTAAATGCGTCATTTGCTTCAAAAGCGGAACTGCGCTCAAATCCAGCGTGTTGCGCGTGAGCGGCTCAAAGCTGCGGATGCCGCGCTCACACAGCACCACCCGACGGTTGCCGCCCGCCATAATATACTCGGCGCTGAACAGCAGCTCCTCTATCGTTGCCGCAGGCCCACGCTTGAGCAGGATGGGCTTGTCCTCCCTGCCTAAGGCCTGCAGCAGTGCAAAATTCTGCATATTCCGCGCACCGACCTGAATCATATCCACGTCACGGAACTGCGGCAAAAGGGAGGCATCCATGATTTCGGAGACAATAGGCAAGCCGGTCTGCTGTTTTGCGATGCGCAGCAGCTCTAAACCATCCGCCTGCAAACCCTGAAAACTGTAAGGCGAGGTGCGGGGTTTATAAGCCCCGGCGCGCAGCAAGACTGCACCGGAACGCTTGATACTCGTTGCAACGGCGCAAATCTGCGCCTCGGATTCGACAGAGCAGGGGCCCGCAATGAACACAAACTCCGCGCCGAAGCTTGCGGAGCCGACTGTAACCACACTCTGCTGCAAGGAATCTGTTTTGCCCGCATAGGGAAACTGTACTGTCTGCGGCAAGATACTGTCCAACCTTTCTTGGTGTAACTCCCTTTATTATACCAAAGGGAACACAGTTCGTCTATATTCATGTAAAAAAACGGCAGGGCATTGTTATCCCTACCGTTTCCCGCTATTGAATCTCAAACGTTTTGGTCACCATTTTTCCGTTCATGGAGGCGATCTGTTTCACCTCAATTTTTACGGGCGTTGTCATATCCTTGAGGATAAATGCCTTCTGTACGGTGTAGCTCTCGCCCTTGGCGATGTTTGCACGGATGGAATCCACGTCAAAATTTTCGATGTCCTTGAGCACTGCGTCATTGAGCTTTTCCTCGCCTTGATGAGCACTATCGGAGAGCACGGTTAAAAAGTTCATCGCCGCATTGCCGTTGTTTGTGACTTTGTAGCTGATAATAATGGCGTCCTTGCCGTTTTCTTCCTTCACCAGCCGCTTATCCTGGATTTCCACTGTTTGGGTTCCCAATTCGCCGCGGATGGTCATTTCCTCTGCTGTTTCGGTTGTGCTGCTGCCGTTGTTGTCACTTGTTCCATTTGTGGTGGACTGCGTTGTGATTTTGTTACTGGTTGGGTTTGTTGTTAAATCGTCATTGTCGCCGATACCGCGTACGATGAAATAAATCACAAACCCAAGAATGATTGCGGCGAGCACAATAATTAAAATAATTTTGCCGACCTTGCTATTTTCTCGGTCATCCATCTTCTTTCCTCCTTCGTTTTTTCAGCCATATCAAAAGCGCGTTTTGCGCGGATTGATACATCATAGTTTTTGCGCCGGGCAGAAAAATAAACGTGGAAAGTTATGACTTCGACACAACAGAAACCTTGCCCTACTTTTTGTAAAATTCTTCCTTTGTATTCGGATAGCTTGCCGGTGTTTCCGCGTCACCGAACGGCGTAAGCATGTCATTCTCGATTTGCTTACGTGCGTTCTCATCACGAAAATCCGGAATTTGATATTCTGCCCCGTGGTTTAGACTGCTGCGCCAGCCGAGAATGCCGACAGATGCCATGGCACAGGCGCGGTAGACATCAAAAAACGGCTGCCTTTGCGCTGTCACACTTTCTAAAAATTCTTTTGTGACCCAATAATCCCCGCCGCCATGCCCGCATTGCTTTGCCTTGTCCGCGTCTGTGCCGCGGTCTGCCACATAAACGCTCTCTTCCTTTGCACCTTCCGGCACACACCAAGGGTTGTAAGCCAACTTCACGCGTTC
>JAVBPP010000026.1:0-24045 GCA_031549535.1 Oscillospiraceae bacterium | reverse complement strand
GACAGATGAAGTGATTGCAGAGTATATCAGAACCCAGGACATAGAAGAACGCAAAAATAGTGATAACTTTGGAATTAGCGAACTTTAGGCGGCTTTAGCCGCAATTACGAACCTACCGGCTTTAGCCGGTAGTGGTTCAGTACTCCGGCACTTAACAGCCGTTAATTTTGCGGGCTGAAATGCTTGGATTTATGGGATTTTAGCCCGCAAAATTTTTACTACTGTTTGGAGGTAAGAAATTGATTTATCTTCGTAAATTTACGCTACCTTCACTCATTCAGGAGGAGCAGCAAGCGCATAGGATGGTGGGGCATTCCGATGATGCGTACCCCTATGGAATTTTTCCGTTAAAACAGCTTACAGGCCTTTCTTTTGACAATATTACGTTATTCTACGGGAATAACGGCTCCGGAAAATCTACACTCCTAAATTTGATTGCTGAAATGTTACGCTTACCTCGAGCCACGCCCTACTATCAAAACATGATTTTTAGCGACTATGTGAGCAGTTTATGTAGTTATGAGCTAAGCGTGGACGAAGAGGGATTGGATCAGACCATTTCTCCGGAAAGCAAAATTATAACCAGCGAAGATATTTTTAATCAGATTATACAGATAAGGCATGAAAATATTAAAACGGAAAACAGGCGCTCAAACGCTGCGGATGACTATGTAACGAATAAATATGCAGCGTATGCCTTCCATTCGCTTGATGATTATGAAACGCTGAAGACGCAAAATGAGGCGCGCAGTAAAACGCAGCGCAAATTTATTGACAGCAGAGCGGGCAGAGAAATAAAGCAGTTTTCCAACGGAGAAACTGCTGTTTCCTACTATAATAAAGAATTTAAGACAGGGGGGCTCTACCTCCTGGACGAACCGGAAAATAGCCTTTCCCCGCAGTTTCAGCTTCAGCTCGCGGATTTAATTTTGGAATGTGCCCGATACTGTGACTGCCAGTTTGTCATCGCCACCCATTCTCCGCTTTTATTATCCCTTGGGATGGTATATGATTTGGATGCGGTGCCCTGCGTGGCAAAACGGTGGACGGAGCTTGAGAATGTAAAGGTGTATTACAATTTCTTTAAACAGAATGAAAATCAGTTTAAGTTGTAACTATTAAGCGTTTTCCTGGGGATTTTGCTCCTGTGTATTCCCCCGATGTGCGGCGTCCGCGTCAAAGGGCATGAGCAGCGTCAGAACAAACGCCAGCACCATGCTCACCCCGCAGGCGAGCAGCAGCATGCCAAAGCCCTTGCCGATGAAAACCGGCATGGTGGCAATGCCCGGGAACGCGAAAGAGCCTGCGGATGCCCCGGCCATTCCGGCGATTGCGCCGCCCACAGCGCCGGAAATACATACGGCGGCCATCGGCTTTTTCAATGGCAGGTTCACGCCGTACATGGCCGGCTCCGTCACGCCGAACACGGCGGAGACGGCGGCGGAAACAATTGTCGCCTTAAACGCCTTATCCTTTGACTTGAGGAACACCGCCATGGCTGCGCCCGCCTGGGCGAATACGGGCGGAGCAAAGAAGCAAAGAATGGTGTCCCGCCCTGTGAGGGAGATGTTCGTCAGCGCGATGGGAACAAGGCTCCATTGAAAGCCGAAGATAACAAAAATCTGAATCACACCGCCCAAAACGGTTCCGGCGGCAATGGGGCTCAGCTCATATACAAAATTATAGCCCTTGGCGAGCAGGTCGCCCACATATTTCCCGGCGGGACCCAGCACAAGCAGGCTCGCCGCGCTGACAGCTACAATGCACAGCAGGGGCGTTAAAAAATCCTTCAGCAGCTTGGGCAGAATGCGGTAAACGCCCTGTTCTACATATTTTTGCAGCCCCACCGCCATGATGATGGGGAATACGCTGTAGGTATAGTTGACCTTGGTCACAGGCAGGCCGATGAATTGCAGGCTGCCTGCGTCCACTGCCTGCATCAGCGCGGGGTAGAGCAGCACACAGCCGATGACCACCGCCGTAAAGGGGTTGGCGCCGAACTGCTTGGCCGCCGTGAATGCAAGTAATAGCGGCAAAAAGTAATAAATGCCGTCCGCCATGGCGTGCAGCACCTGGTAGTTGTCGCTCTCCTTTGCCATCACCCCGCTGACCAGAACCAGCGCCAGGATGCCCTTTAAAATACCCGTGCCGCTCAACTGGTTGACAATGGGCATGAAGATGCCGGAAATGCCGTCAATCACGGTGTTGACCGGGCTCTTTTTTTTGCTCTGCTGTGCTTCCATTGTGTTACCCCTCTATATATACATGGCTTACAGTATAACGGCGGCGCAGGGAGAGTGTCAATAAAAACTTTATAAAATTCGTGATGGAGATAATGGAAGTAAAAACGAGGTAACGCGAGAAAAACGGAGATTGAGACCCGTAAATTAAAATATCGGGAAAAAGTGCTTGACAGGCTACATCCGCCTGTGTTAGGATAGGCGGGTATTCGACTAGATTTGATTGGAGGAAGCACTATGTCCACCTATATGCCCAAGGCTGCGGATTTGAACCACAAGTGGTATATCATTGACGCCGCGGGAAAAACGCTCGGCAAAGTGGCGGTTGAGGCCGCAACCCTGCTGCGCGGCAAGCATAAGCCCATCTTCGCCCCCCATGCCGATTGCGGCGATAGCGTCGTTATCATCAATGCACAGAAAGTTGTGCTCACCGGCAACAAGCTGGAGCAGAAGAAGTATTATCACCACAGCGGCTACATTGGCCACTTGAAAGAGGTTAAGTACGCAACGCTGATGCAAACCAAGCCGGAGTTTGTTGTGGAGCTGGCCGTAAAAGGTATGCTGCCCGACACAGTCCTTGGCCGCAAGGCTTTCACAAGGCTGCGCGTGTACCGCGGCGCGGACCACCAGCAGCAGGCCCAAAAGCCCGAAGTATGGGCGCTTTAAGAGAGGAGGCAATTTACCATGTATGACAGCAATCCTTATTTTTACGGCACAGGCCGCAGAAAAAAATCCGTAGCGCGCGTGCGCGTGTACCCCGGCAGCGGTAAAATTACAATCAATGATAGGGACATCGACGACTATTTTGGTCTGGAAACCCTCAAGTTGATTGTGCGCCATCCCCTCGTGCTCACGGGCACCAGCGAAAAGTTTGACATCATCTGCCGCGTAAACGGCGGCGGCGTAACCGGCCAGGCAGGCGCAATCCGCCACGGCCTGTCCAGAGCGCTACTGCAATATGATGAGGAGCTGCGCCCCACGCTCAAAAAAGCCGGTTTCCTGACACGTGACCCGAGAATGAAGGAAAGAAAGAAATACGGCCTCAAGGGCGCAAGACGCGCACCGCAGTTCTCGAAGAGATAGTTTTATGCAATATAAAAACGCCTTTCCTGTATGGGAGGGCGTTTTTTTGCAGGTTTATTCATAAGAGTTCGAAAACACGATGGGGTTCTTTAAATCCCCCTTTTTATAAATCCTACCGCCATTACACTCCACATAATAAACCGCGTAAACTGATTCGCCTGATTGCGGCTCCCCGATCAGAGCGTTTACAAGCGCATAACTTTTTTCCCCTATGTATTCACTGCCCTGCAGAATGTAGCGAAGCTGTCCCTGTTTGCTGTCGGTTCCCAAACGGGACTGCAGGTAGGCCGCTGCCTGGTCTTCTAACATAAGAAACGGATCTATTTCACATTTCCAGACCCAATCCTTCCACCAGTGCTGGTAGGATTCATCCAGGCGGTAATTGTCCCAAACGTTGCAGTAGACCAGATTCTTATTATATCGCAGACCCTCGGGCAGCCTTTTTAAGTCGCAGCCGAATAAGTCTAAATACTGCAGATCCGGCATACTGCCCACCCCCTCCGGAATGGAGGGGATTTTGTCAGTATAGCTTAAATCCAGATAACGCAGTTTTTTCAGTCTGCCCAGGCTTTCCGGCACACGGCTGATTCTGTTGCTATGTATGTCCAAAGTAAGCAGATTTTGCAGCTGTCCGATGCTTTCAGGCAAGGCCTTTAACCCGCAGCAACTGGCGGAGAGATACTCCAAGGCGGTTGCGCCGCCCAGGCTTTCCGGCAGTGTTTCCACCGAGGTTAAGTCGAGGTCAAGAAATTTCAGCTTTTTCAAGCTTCCAATCTCTTTGGGAATGGTTTTCATGGCATAGGCTTTATGCAAATCAATACGCTCCAGCTTGGTTAGATTCCCAATTTCGGGTGGTAAGGCCTTAATTTCATTTTTGGAGAAGCTGATGGAGGTTACGCCGGTCAAATAGCCGATGCCGGTTAAGTCTGTGGGGGAGTCGGTACTAAAGAAGCTAAGCTCGCCCTGGTAGCTTGCCAACTCCTTTTTGGTTGTGCTGTCAAAAAAACGTTTTTCAAACAGAGTGGCAACATATCGCGCCAAAAGCGGGTCAGGAAAGAGGTTGCTAAACGCCATGGGGTCAGAGGCCTTTGGAACGGGCGGTAGACTTTTTGCGCTTGTCCACTGCCAGCTGCGGTCCTTTTTCTGCGCGTTCGGCTGGCTATCGTCCCGCTTGGCTAAAAATGTGTATTCGAATTCCGGGTTTGGCGAGCTGATAAACAGCTTTCCCGCAAAGGGGATGCAGCCCAGCTTGTCGCCTTCACCCGTCCAATGCGTTCCCTGATAGTAAACCATCTTTCCGTTTGCATATTGCAGCCGGGCGATTCCTTCACTTGTGTGCAAGTAAACAGCGTCCGCGTCCCAGGCTAGAATCTTTTTTAAATCGGGGGAAGAAACTTGCGTTTCTTTCCCGGTTTTGGTATCGGTCACGGTAGTGACTCCGCCGGTATGGCTGATATGCATATTGCCAAGCTGGAAGGAAACAGTACCGCTGCCATCCGTAATCTTAGTTTTGTTTTTTCCATCCGGCGTGCAGCGATAGAGCGGGGGATTGGGTTCTGTTACAGTCTCCATAGAGCTGATATCAGCTTGATGAATGGCGCTGACTTCTGTCTCGGGGCGCATGCTGAAATAGAGCTTGCCCTCGTAGATATTGCGCAAATAGCCGTCGCAAACGCGCGTGGTCTCTCCGTCATTGCGTCTACGGTATATGGTGTATTTGTCTTTTTGATATGCGCTAAAATACAATTCATTCTTCAAACAAAACAGTTTACCCACAGGGGTGTTGGAAAGGTCTGCCAAGCAGGTCCATTTACCGTCCGTTAACCCGTAAGTGTAATAATAGCTGTCCCCACGCAGTTTCCCCGAACCGGTGACCGAGAAAATCAGCGTGTTTTCATTCAAACAGGCGATTTGCAGCAATGTGCCTGATATGGTGGCAAGCAGCTCCGGTTTTGTCTCCTGCGGCTGCAGCCGATAAATGCGTGAAACCCAAGGGCTGTAATCCCCTGTAATATTGTATTCTCCGTCAGGAATCGTTTCATTCTCAAAATAGTAAAGCGTTTTCCCTGCACACACGGCAGAACAGGATAAGCTGCCCTCCTGCGCGGGCAAGTCGCGGGAAATCTCCTCCAGCGTAACCAGTGGTTCTGTAGTTTTTTCATCAGTGGTTTCAACAGGAGCCGCGGAGCTGCTTTCAAGCTCCGTCTCCTGCGGGCTGCCGTGAGAACAGGCCGCAAGACAGAACAGACAGAACAGCAGCATGGAAGCGGAATACAGGCTCTTTTTTAACGCTTTCAAATAGACCACCACCTTTTCGTTCTTGTTTTCCATTGTAATGCTTACCAAATAAAATATCTACCACAAAATGGTTACAGAATAGGAACAAGGAATTACAAAAATGCGGGAAAAACAGGGCAAATCTTACTGCGTTGTAACCCTTTTGTAACCACTTGTAACTTTTTCAGTTTTTCACAAAATTTATCTTGTCCATTTTCACAAAACGACAGGAAAGAGCCTCTTTCATTCCTTTTACACAAAATGCTTTGGGCATATTTTGTGCAATCTATACAAAACACAGGCGCAAAATTATTTGACAAATTGGCGTTGTATTCATATAATAGCCCGTGTTGCGGGAAAATTACCGAATTTTTGGAAACAGGCTGGAAACAATAGTTACAGCTTTCGGTAACAATCCGAACAAAACAGAAAGGATGTGCTGTATGGCACTGCGCATAGCAAAGCTCGGCAGGGTTCGCATCGTTGCAATTGCCGTAGCCTTCGTGCTCCTCCTCTCCGGCACAATCATCACCGTTATGGCGTTAGCCAGCGGATATGACGTAACAATCCACGACGGCGAGAGCGTGAGCACAATTACAACGCGTAGCATAGACCCTCACGAGATTCTGACCCAGGCTGGCATCAGCCTCAACGAAAACGACCATCTGGATACAAGCGCCCTGGTGGAAGGGCAGGCGAGCACCCTCACCATTCTGCGCGCCTATAACGTCACGGTTCAAGACGGCAAGGCCGCCGCGCAAAACATCGTTCAATACGGCACGGTCAAACAGGCGCTGGAACAGCTGGATATTGAACTGTTCGAGGAGGATGGCCTAACACCTTCCCTTGATACTCCTCTGAGCGAGGGTATGACTATTGCAATCGAGCGCGCCTTCAACGTTTCCATCAAGGTGGACGGTAAGCTCAAGGGGCTAAGCCTGCTTGGCGGAACGGTCGCCCAGGCGCTGGAGGTTGCGGGCATCCGCTGCGGGAAGAATGACGAAGTAACTCCCGCCATGAGCTCCAAGCTACGGCAGGGCGCTAAAATCGTTGTCAAACGTGTGGAATACAAAAACCGCACCGAAGAGGAAACGATAGCGTTCGACACCGTCAGCAAAAACTCCTCCGAGTTGCATAAGGGCATAAAGAAAGTGATTCAAGACGGCGAAAACGGCTTGGAGAAAGTAACCTACCGCGATAAGTATGTGGACGGCAAACGCGTGAGCAGCGATGATATCGCCAGAACCACCCTGCGCGCGGCTGTGGATAAAATCATTCGCATCGGTACCAAAACCATCAAAATCGTGCCGTTGAAAAAGGGGCTCACCCCCATTTCGGAGCTGTCCGTACCCGCGAGCTTAAAGCTGGACGGCAAGGGCTTGCCCACCCAGTATAAAAACGTCATCGTCGGCACCGCAACGGCCTACACCGGGGATACCGCAACATCCACCGGCAGAAAGCCAATGCCCGGCCACATCGCGGTTGACCCAGACCAAATCCCCTACGGCACCAAGCTCTATGTTGTTTCCGCGGACGGGAACTATGTGTACGGCTACTGCATCGCGGCGGATACCGGCGGCTTTGCCGAAACACACAGCGCAACGGTTGACCTGTTCATGAACAGCGAAACTCAGGTCTATACCTGGGGGCGCAGAGCGGTCAAGATTTATGTGTTGTAATTCCAAATAGTTTGCCAGCCGAAAAGAACGTTGTTGTCTTTTCGGCTGGCGTTTTTTATTCCAACATATTGAAATCATGTTCCGGGTTGCGGGGATGTGTGCGGCACGAGATCTACAGATGAAATTCAAGTCAAATAATAAGAGCAGCGGTTGAGTAATCATACCGCTGCTTTTTTGTGGTGTGCATGAAAAAAACTGGATTGCACATTTTTTTCTTGACAAATGAAAAAAAACAGGCTAAAATCAATAAAAACAAATATGGAGCATAAAGTAACATAAGTTACAGGAATTTATAATAAGGTTCCCAGCTCAATATGTTGTGTGTGTTTTCTACATTTTGTATCTTTTTCCATGGCGTGTCAGTCACGCGTGATACAAATTTTGATTCATTTGGGCAGGGGGCTCCTGCAAACAGTATGGCGCATTTAGAATCACCGGGAAATCAACAAAAAAATTGGTACGCATGCCTCGTTGATTATTATGCGGTGGGTTCTTATTGCGGGGGATCATGTCGCATCGCAGCCAGCGTCCGCAACCAGCCGACAGGCGGAAAGGAGGGGAAAACAGCGCGGAACGGGCAGGCGAATGTGCGGTCACTTCGTTATTCATTTTAAGAAAGGACAGGAAAACAAATGAAAAAATGCAAAGCGTTGTTAAGCATCCTGCTTTCCGCCGTGTTCATGGTGTCCATGATTGCGGTTGCCAAAACGCCGGACGCTGACACGGCCACAGCACAGAAGGAGGCCTTGACAGAAGCAAAAGCAGATGCACAGCCTCAAAAAAGCAAGGCAATAACTAAGGCGATCAAAACCGCGCAAGCTGCGAATGAAGAAACACCGGCAGTTATCCCGGCGAATGCGCAGGCGGCTGTGAGCGCGTTGCTGGCAGACAGAACCAACATTGCCGTTGCCCCGCCAACCGACCCTGCCAAGCTGGAGGCCTACAATGCCAAACTTGCGCTTTATGCAGCCGCGCTGGCCGCATACAAGCCCCTGAGCGAGGCGGAGAAGGATGCGCTGCCGATTCTGGATGCGCTTAACCTGCTGAAAACTGTTGTGGAGAGAGAGGGCTACTGCATCAAGGCAAATTACGACTTGACGCATGAGACTAAAATGTCCGCTGTCGACTCCCGCATTGCAGCGCAGCAGCAGCTCGGCGCCTTGCTCGGCCCGCATGCCGCCAGAGACAACGCAACCGAGCTGGGTCGCCATTTCTATGCACCGTTTAAGGGCACACTCAAGCTCAGCGATTTTACAAACTACACAGACCCGGACGCAGTTGCTGCGCTGCAGGCGTATAAAACTGCCTTTGGCAACGCGAGCGCTCTGACCCGCGCATACCTGGACGGTATTTCCGCCACCTTTGCGAGCTACAGCCAGGTTAGCCCCGGCGATTCCGGCAATAAGCTGGTTCGTATGATTTCCAAATGTGAGCAGGATCTCAGACCCTTTACCGAGTCCGCACCGCCCTCCGCAGGCGCATCTCCGAAAACTGCGAACTATGCAGGCGGAGCCTCTGACCCCGCTTATCAAGCAGCGCTTGCCCTTTGGCTGACAAAGCAGGAGGCCGTGATGGCCTATGAGGCGCGCCAGTACAACCACCAGATTCAAGCAAACTTGAAAGCCATGCGGGAATTGGCGGCACTTGCCCCGGAATATGAGCCGGCCATGACCTCCCTGGAGGCGCTGAGAAGTGCGTTTGATACCTTTGTGCGCACACGTGCCGCACAGCCGCTTGGCGAAGCCATTGCCCTGTATGATGCGCTCAATAGTGTAGAATTGCAAATTGCAAAGAGCTGGACACTCAAAGGCTATTACTTCTATTTCTTAAATGATGCGCGCAACAACTATAGTTACAGCAATATCAACTTTAACTCTCTGTATGGTGAGTGCGTGAAGAAGCAGGATGTCGTTTTTATCGAAGTGTTTGAGGACTATATCACACGCGTGGATTTGACAAAGGTAAACAATGACACCGTCAAAAAAACACGTGAGGAATACGCCAAGGTGCGCGGTGACCTGCGCAAGGATATCAGACCGGAGATTATGGACAAATATCAGCAGATACTTGCCCTGTATGTTCCGCTGCCGAAAAAAACAGCTTCTGACTACCAGTTTGAAAAAGAATTGGCGGCGTTCAATCCTACCAATGTGATGATCAACCGCTCCCCGTTTGCGCGCGGTGCGGCGACCCAGAGCATTCAGGCGACAGACGCCTTGGCGAAAATGCTGCTTTCCCTGGGTCTTACTTACAGCACTACCGGCAACATTAAAAATTTCCAGAAGTATTCCCCCTACACCAATGAAAACGCCGGCGCACTGTTTTCCTTGTATGAAACCGCAGCAAAGGCCAATCTCATCGTGGACGCAGGCGGTGGCATCAAGGTGAATATCAGCAGCTGGATTGCCGAAATGACCAAACCTACGGAACTGGCAAAGTGGCTTAAGGAAGAACGCTTCACTGCCGCCCGCGAAAAGTTGCTCGTTGCAGTAGAGCAGGAGCAGAACGACACAAGCTTTTATCTGGACAATCCCTTTACAAACGGCGATTTTGGCTTTGAGGACGGGGACCGTGAAGGCTTTATGACTGCGGTAGCTGCCATCCTCCGCCCGATGGGCAACTTCCTGCACAATGGCTATAGCCTTGCAGGCACACTTGCCTTCATGCCCAATTCCACCGCGAGCAACGGCGACTTTGTTTATGGCTCCTATGATAAGCTCGTGCCCGTGTTGGAGGCGCTTGGCCTGCGTGACGTGCTTTCTTCTGAAGAATATTCCGCGCGTTACTATGCCGCACTGCAGGTGAGCAAAGAGGCGCAGCTGGACGCCATCTTCCTGCCGCTGCTCAATAACATCATGAACCTGATTGATGATATTATGGTAAATCCGCTGAAAAACGGTCTGGATTTCCTGGTTCGTTTCGCCTATAGCGTGGAAACCGGATTTTTAGACAACGGCATCAAGGCCTTTTTAAAGAGCACGGATATGCTCGGCGGCTTGAGCTTTGACTTGAGCGAAGCTGGCATCAACGGCATGATTGCCGGTAAAACCTTTTCGTTCAATCTGGGTAAAAACCTGCAGTTTGTCGTGAAGCTGCAGCAAATCAATTTCCGCGACCTGGGCCGCTGCGGCAAGCTTGTTCTGGCAGACAGCGTTTCCTCGGAATACAGCCACCGCGCCGCGCTGGCAGTAAACCGGGAGGACGCCTATGTGGTGCTTGGTAAGTACATGCTTGCAACGCTGTTTGCCAGCGGCATTGAAAAGCGTCAGGATGTCACGCTGCAGCTGATTGCATAATTCGAACCCTGAATCGGCTTCGGGCGCATCTAATAAATTAGATGCGCCCGATTTATGTAAATCATTTTTTTTGGGGAAAACTATAGTCGATGGAAGGGTCATCATGATAAGAAAAAAGAAACGAGGTGGCATATGTACGAACAATATTGGCAAAAATTACAGCATTGCTCCATTGTTCAGGATGTTCCGTGGGAGGATATCTCGCCAATTTTAGATTTTTTAAAGCCTGAGGTGCGCAGCTTTCCGCGCGGCACCCTCATTCGCTATGAGGGGACAACGGCGGAGGATATGGGACTGATTCTCTCGGGCGAGGTGTTGCAGGTGCGCATAAAATCAGGGGGAGAGCGAGCCATCTTTGAGCATCTGCTGCAGGGGCAAATGTTTGGGGAAATCATACTGTTTTGCCCGCATCGCACGGAATGGCCAAGCGATGTTGTAGCAAAAACAGATTGCCAGATTATGTTTTTCAGCCGGGAGAACATCTTTTGCGAGCGAAGTAACATGGACAGCTACAATCCAAAAATTATCTTGAACCTCATCACCAATATCTGCGGCCGCATGGAACAGCTGATGATAACACTGCGCTGTTTGAAATCGCGTTCGGTGCGTCAAAAGGTGGCAACCTACCTCTATGAGCAGATTCTGCTCTGCGACAAGACTCATTTAACTTTGAAATTTAACCGCGATGAACTGGCGGATTACCTTTTTATCCCCCGCCCCTCCCTCTCGCGTGAGCTTTCCAACATGAAGGAGGACGGAATCATCAATTATCACAAGGAAAATATCACGGTGCTGGACATGGATTTGCTCAAGGAGTGCTTGTGAACATCAGCCGGCATCCGCACTGACAACATCGAATTGGCTGTTGTATAAGCTCGCGTAAAACCCTTCCGCCGCGAGCAGCTGCTCGTGGGTGCCCTGTTCCACGATATCGCCGTTGTTCATTACAAGTATCAAATCGGCATTGCGGATGGTGGACAGACGGTGGGCGATCACAAAGCTGGTTCTGCCCTGCATGAGGGTATCCATAGCCTTTTGAATCAGCAGCTCGGTGCGGGTGTCCACGTTGCTGGTTGCCTCGTCCAGAATCAAAATTTTCGGGTCGGCCAGGATGGCGCGGGCAATGGTCAGTAGTTGCTTTTGCCCTTGGGAAATGTTGTTTGCCTCCTCGCCCAACTCCATGTCATAGCCGCCGGGCAGGGTGCGCACAAAATGATCCACCTGCGCGGCGGCTGCCGCATTGCGAACCTCTTCGTCCGTTGCGTTCAGCCTGCCGTAGCGGATGTTATCCGCGATGCTCGCGTGGTAGAGCCAGGTGTCCTGCAACACCATGCCGAACTGGCTGCGCAGGGCATCGCGGGTGAAGTCGCGGATATCTGTGCCGTCCAGCAAAATCGCACCCTCCTGCACATCGTAAAAGCGCATCAGCAGCTTGACGATGGTGGTTTTGCCTGCGCCCGTGGGACCTACGATGGCCACCTTTTGCCCCGGTTGAATTTGTGCCGTAAAATCATGGATGATACGCTGCTCCGGGGTGTAACCAAAGCTCAAGTGTTGAAAGCTTACGGCGCTTTTTGCGTTTTCAATTGCTGTGCTTAAGGCCGCCGCCGCGTCCGGCAGCTCCTCCTCTTCCGCCAAAAAGCCAAACACGCGCTCCGCCGCCGCCGCAGTCTGCTGCAGCACGTTGGAAATGTTGGCAATTTGGGAGATGGGCTGGTTGAACGAGCGTACATATTGAATAAAGGCCTGAATGCCGCCCAACGTCAGCGCTCCGCGTGAGGCGAGAAAGCCGCCGACGATACAGATGGCCACATAACCCAGGTTACTCACAAAGCCGGAGATGGGCATAATCAGGCCGGAGAGGAAGTTGGACTTCCAGGCGGAGTGGTAAAGCTTTTCATTATATTCCCCGAAGACGCGAACGGAGTTGTCCTCGCCGTTAAAGGATTTGACGATGGTGTGGCTGCCGAACATCTCTTCAATATGCCCGTTTACCTGACCCAGATAGGTCTGCTGATTGACAAAGTGCTTTTGGGATTTTTTCACAACAGAGAGGATGGAAACCATGGTCAGCGGCAAAACCAGCAGCGCAACCAGAGTCATCTTCCAGCTGATGGAAAACATCATGATGACAATGCCCAGCAGGGAGGTCACGGAGGTGATGATTTGCGAAAGGCTCTGGGACATGGTTTGAGAGATGGTGTCAATATCATTGGTGATGCGGGAAAGCACCTCACCGTGCGTGGTTTTATCAAAAAAGCTGATGGGCAGCCTGTGGATTTTCGCGCCCACATCTGTGCGCATGCGGTAGACGACCTTCATCGTCACCCCTGCCATTACATAGCCTTGCAGGTAGTTCAGCAAAGCGCTGATGATATACAGACCGACCAAAAACAGCAGAATTTCGCCGATGCGGCTGAAATTCACTGTGCCTGTGCCCATAATTTTTGCCATAATGCCGCTTGTGAGCTCATCCGTCGCTCTTGCCATGATTTTCGGCCCGACTATCGTGAACACAGTGGAGGCCATCGCCAGCACCCAGACGACCAGTATGGTTTTCTTGTGATTGCCCAGGTAGGCAATCAGCTTTCGCATGGTGCCCTTAAAATCCTGAGCCTTTTCGCCGCGCATCATTGCCATGGGTCCTCCGCCCATAGGGCCGTGGCCGCGCCGTTGCATCGGGCCGTGTTTGCCAGTGGGAGGGCCTTGATTTTTGTTTTTCTCGCTCATGCCAACTCCTCCTTTGCCAGCTGTGTCGCGGCAATTTCATAGTATTCCGGGCAAGAGTGCAGCAACTCCTGATGTGTGCCGCGCCCAACCAGCTTACCTTCGTTTAACACAAGAATCTGTTCCGCCTGCATAATGGTGCTCACGCGTTGGGCGATAACGATTACGGTGCTCTGCGCCGTGGTTTCTTTCAGCCTTTTACGCAATGCCGCGTCCGTTTTAAAGTCCAGAGCGGAAAAGCTGTCGTCAAACACCAGGATATCGGGCTGCACGGCCAAGGCGCGGGCGATGGATAGGCGCTGCCGCTGGCCGCCGGAGACATTTGTGCCGCCCTGGGCAATTTCAGAATCCAGCCCATCCTCCTTTTCCGCAATAAAGCCGCTGGCCTGGGCAATTTCCGCAACACGCAGGGTTTCAGCTTCGTTCAGCTGCGCGTTGCCGTAACGGATGTTGGAGGCAATCGTACCGCTGAGCAGCACGCCCTTTTGCGGCACATAACCGATTTTAGAGCGCAGCTCGCTTTGGCGCAGCTTGCGCACATCCGCGCCGTTCACGCGCACACAGCCGCCGGTAACATCATAAAAACGCAAAATCAAGTTTGCGATTGTGGATTTTCCGGAACCGGTGGAACCGATGATGGCCGTGGTCTGCCCGGGTTTTGCAGCAAAGCTGATGTCGTGCAGGGCATCCTCGCTCGCGCCGTCATAACGGAAGCAGACGTGGTCGAATACTACGCTGCCGGTTTGCGCCGCGTCCATTTCTTCCACTTGCTCCGGGTCGCGGATGGAGGGCTCGGTATCCAGCACCTCCCCGATACGTTTCAGAGAGACCATGGCGCGCGGGAGGAAAATGAAAATCATGGAAATCATCGCGAAGGACATGATAATCTGCATGGCGTACTGAATGAATGCCATCATGTCGCCGATTTGCAGGCGGGCGTCGGCGATTTGGTGCGCTGCCACCCAAACAATCAGCAGGGAGACGCCGTTCATAATCAGCATCATCATGGGCATCATCATTGCCATCACACGGGTGACAAAGCGGTTGACCTTGGTTAAATCCTGGTTTGCTTTGTCAAACCGTTCCTGCTCAAATTTTTGTGTGCTGAACGCGCGGATGATGAGCAGGCCGCTCAAGGTCTCGCGGGAAACGAGGTTGAGCCTGTCAATGAGATTTTGTATAATTTTAAACTTCGGCATGGCGATGCTCACGGTGATGGCAATCAGCCCCAACAGGGCGCAGACCGCCACGGCAATTATCCAGCTCATGGAAGCGGATTTATTCACCGCCATAATGATGCCGCCGATACCCATGATGGGGGCGTAACAGACCATGCGGATGCCGAAGGTCAGCAGCATTTGAATCTGCGTTACATCATTGGTGCAGCGCGTGATGAGGGAAGCGGTGGAAAACTGGTCAAACTCATGGTTGGAGAAGGATTCAATCCGCTCAAACATATCCCGGCGCAGATTGCGGGCAAAGCCCGCCGCAATGCGGGAGGAGAGCAGGCTCACCAGAACTGTGGCAATACCGCCGCCCAGCGCGATGAGCAGCATCAAAAGCCCGGTGCGCAGCACATAGGCGCTTTGCATCTTCGCCGTATCGCGCCCCAACTCCGTGTAAAACGCCTTGGCGAGTTGGATGCCGCTTTGCTTTAATAGCATGGGGTCATTGCCAGCCGCCGCGTCATGCGCCTCGGTGAGCAGCTGCGGCGGCACAGCGGCAAGCTGCGGTAGCATGGCGTATAGGGCATGGATGTCAAAGCCCTCCTGCATCTTTGTCAAATCCGCGGGCATCTGCCCCCCTGCCTGCTCTGCCATCTCGCGCATTAGGTTGAGAAAGGTCCAGGCCGCAACACCAACGGTTTTATCCAGCTGTTCCGATTGCTCCTGCTCCAGTGCGTGTTTGATGTAAAGCGAGGTTTGTGCCTTGGGGTAGCTTTCGCTGTAAGGCTTGCCCTTGGCGTCCTGCTGCGTAACGGGTGTTAGGGTGTAGCTCCCCCGCAGAAGAAGCTGCTCTTCTTGGTTTAGCATGGCGCATAGCAGCAGCATGCTGTTTTCGCTCAGCGCCTGCGGCGCGGCATTGGTGATGCCGGATTGCTGGATGCCGACATTCACAATGTCCGACATGTAGCTGGGCAGGTTTAAATCGCACATCGCCTGCCCAAAGAGCAGGGCAACCGCCAGAAGAAAGCCGGCGGCAAACGGCCGCAGGCGCTTGAATAACAGTCTCAATAGCATCGTCTCCTAGTTATATGTCTTTTTGTTCCCTGTGATATGCTTGCATCAGCTGCGCCAGCTGGGTGAGCAAAAGAGCCAATTGTTCCGTGTTTTGCTCGCCAAAGCGCAGTGTAATCTCCTGAACAAAGTGCTCGTTTGCCCGTTGGCACTGCTCCAACGCCTGCAGCCCCTGCGGCGTGAGCAGCAGCTGTATTTTTCTGCGGTCGCCTGCGTGAATATCCCGGCTGAGATAACCCTTTTTCTCCAGCGAATTGAGCAGCTGGGAAACGCCGGGTTTGGACATCATCAGCTTGCTGTGTAAATCCGAAACGCAAACTTCGCCCGGCTTCGCAACCGTTTTTTCATATAAGAAGTGTAGGGCGAAAAATTCACCCATATGCAGGCCTGTTTCCTCCGGCAGCGGCGGGCTGTATTTGCGGATTTGCATAATGGCGTTCCACAGCTTCGCGCCCGGTATGTCGTCCATTTCTCCACCTCCTTATTCGTCCACCAACGAAAGCTTGCCAAATCTTTTGGCGATCTTTTATTGGCGGACTAATAATAGTTAAGCGATTGTTTTATTATACTGCTGAATTATTTAAAAGCAATTGTAATTTCATCTAAAGATGGCGAACGTGTAAATAATCCTTTGTATAACTTGACAAGGCATCAGCGGCGGCCTATACTATTTTTAACAAGAATTTACCAATCAGGAGTTGTTGTGTTGCTTCACCGACTAAATCTTGAAGAATTTATAGCGAGAGATTTTGCTGGTAAGCAAGGAAGAAACCACAGCCATGCTTTCGCATGGCGAGGATTTTTGACGCAGCTTAGTAGCAAAAGATCCGCTATAAAACTTCAATATTTAGTTGGGGGAGCAATAATATTATGAAATTCAAGAATCGGGCAGGCAAGGCCAGCTGGATTTTAATTCTCATCTGTGCGGTGCTGTTGCTCGGCGCAGTCATTTTTGCGTTGGTTTACCTTGCAGGCGATGGCGGAGAAGGCCCCGGGGAAGAGACGACGACCGGCTCCAATCAAGGCACAATCTCTACGCAGCCGCGAGTGGAAAGCGGCACAACAGTCACTGCAGCGCCCGGCAGCGCAACGGGCACGGTACCCGGCAGCTCCGGGGCGGTGATTGGCCAAAGCGGCACAACCGTAACGAGGCAGCCCTCAACAGGCGAAAGCGGCTCCTCCGGCCAAAAGACAGATGCGCAGCCAAAGGACGCGTATGCCCAGTACCTGCAGGCGCTGACAGCCTTCCAGAAGGCGGATTCCTTCTCGATGAAGCAGACGAATGTAGTGAAGACAAAGGCGATGTCTATCATAAATCAAGAGAGTCAAACAACGGTTGATGTCGCCTTAAACCGCGGCAAAAAACAGGCTGCGGTTCAGGCAACGACCACTTCCGGTAATAAAAGCAGCACGGTTGAGCGGTATTATGCGAACGGGCACGCTTACAACTGGGATCAAAGCAAGGGTTCAAAGCTGCGTATGAAGCAGGATTTTTCAGAGTTTGAGGAATCTTTGAAGCTGGGTGGTTACCAGGTTGGCAGGGACGCGCTAAACAATCAAAAAACAGAAACGGTGCAGCTTTCAAACGGAAAGAACGGGAAAAAGTTTATCTTTGACTTAGATATTAACAAGATGAAGCTGAGCGAAGATAGCCCGGTTCAAACAACAAAACCCGGTCAGGAGTCTGTGTTGACAGGTTGCGCAATTACCGCCGTTGTAAATGAGAGCGGAGAGCTGCAAAGCTTAACGATGTCATTCAGCCTCAGTGCAAAGGCACAGGGTCTTACGGTGGAATCCAGTATTATACAGGAAAACACAATTTTGGCCCTCAACCAAACTAAGGTAACCCTGCCCAAGGATTTAGGCAGTTACATCAAAAAATAGACACTGGAAAGGAAGGAAAACAGCATGAAACACGGCAAAAAAATTCTCTCACTCGCCCTCTCTCTTTTGATGCTGCTCTCCCTGGTTGGCATTGCGGCGTCAGCTACCGGCACACCGGAAATCAAGAATATCATCTACCTCATCGGCGACGGCATGGGGCCGAGCCACCTGGCGGCGTATAAACACTACCGCAGCGTGGAGCAGCTCAACATGGAGAAATTCCCGATTGCGGGCTATCAGGTCACGCGTTCCTTTGGCGGCATTTTGACGGACTCTGCGGCTGGCGGTACAGCGCTGGCCTGCGGCGTGCACACTTGGGTCAACGCAGTGGGCGTTTATCCGGATGATCCGGCCGGCGCACTGCGCTATCCGATGAATCTGCGTGAGCTTGCAGCGGAGCAGGGCATGAAAACCGGTATCGTCGTCACCAAATCCTCGGACGATGCAACTCCGGCGGCGTTTTCCTCTCACACCTCCGCCCGCGGCAACAGTGAAGACATCAACAAGCAGCAGCTGAACAGCGGCATTGATGTGCTCATGGGTGCGGCAACCGGCTATATCAGCGCCGAGCAGGCGCAGGAAAAGGGCTATGCCTATGCAACAGACCGCGCAGAAATGCAGGCGGTGGCACAGGGTAAGCTCATTGGGCAATACGTCAGTGCGGAAGTGAAAAACGGCCTTGGCCAGGCGGGTGCCCCCTCCTTGAAGGAGATGGCGGAAAAGGCAATCGGCCTGCTCGATAACGACAACGGCTACTTCTTGATGATTGAAGGCAGCACCATCGACAGCTACAGCCATTCCAACGAGATGGAAGGCATGCTGGACGCGTTCCAGGGCTTTGAGGATACCATTGCCTATGTTCTGGATTATGCGCAGACCCGCCAGGACACCATCGTTGTCATCACAGCCGACCATGAAACCGGCGGCATCAAGTTTGATGCGGATAAAAACGAGTATTACTTCACCACAGGCGGCCACACAAACACCAATGTGCCCTACTTTGCCTATGTGCCGGACGGCGTTGCAACGACTTTTGTCAACGGTCAGCAGCTGCTGAACATTGATATCCCGAAAAACATTGCAAGAACCTGCGGTTGGGGCGACGATGTGTTCCCGCGCGAGACACTCACCCCGGCAGGCAAAATTTTGGAGGAGCCGTTGAACGAGGCCAAAGATGTGAAAACAGGCATTGCCTTGTTCTTTGACATGTTTAAGGACTTTATGCCGCAATCCCTGCTGGATGCCATCCGCTCCATTTATTTCATGTTGGTAGACGGAATCGGCGCAATCATCGGCATGTTCTGAGTTTCGAACAAACGAATATTAATTCGTGCAGCGTATCAATTGAAAAGTTGATACGCTGCATTTTTTCGGATGCGGTCTGTTACGGATTCGCACCATAGCCAGTTGTGAAGGTTTCTGAAAGTCCATAAAGTTTCCTGTACAATTTATTGACATTATTACGGACGTGTGATATTATGTGGAGGGAGGGGGTATTGTAATGATGGTTCTAAGATAAAAATTATTATGTAAAATACAATAAGTATAAATGGCGAAGGGGGACTATAAATGAAAAAAATGATTACGATAGTAATGGTTGCCGCTATTTTTGTGACAATAACAAATATTCAATCGTTGGCTGTCGATAAACGAAACGAAGAATCTGATACTGTATTAAAACAGTGCGGAGTGAACGATAAAGTAATTAGTTCACTGAGTGAACAAGAAAAACAACGATTAATTGAAATATATAAGACGGATTCCCACTCAGTGACGATAGAGAGCACAGTAGCCAAGTTTGATGCGACAATTAAAGTATAGTTTTGATGCATTTCAAAGTACAACAAACCCAGAATGAGTGTCGTTTGGGTTTGTTGTACGTATTTTATAGTGAGGAGTGTGCAAGAAATGGCCGTTTCAAAGAAAAAAGGTATCATATTAGGCATAACCATTTCGACTTTGATTGGTTTGTCACTTGGTTTGTTTTTTTATTTTTCCAACAATGAATTTCGTAACACTTCATTTGATAAACAGTGGGGCCTATATAACAAAGGAAAGCCCATAGAACATCAGGCAGGAAAAAAAGGCGTTGACATCAACATTAAAAAGGCATGGAACCTTACAAAAGGAAGCGCGGAAGTGATAGTTGGTGTTTTGGATACGGGCATAGACATAAATTGCGATGAGATAAAACACAGTATTTTTTATAACAATAAGGAAATTCCTGGAAATGGAATGGATGACGATCACAACGGTTATATTGATGATGTCAATGGTTGGGATTTTTATAGGGAAACAAATGAAGTGTATGATACTGTGCTTCACGATCAACATGGAACCTTTTTATGTGGCATCATTGCGGCGAAGCATGATGGGAATGAAATTTTTGGAGTTGCGCCGAATGTTACAATATTACCGCTAAAGTTTATGCAGGGTGCAACCGGTCAAATCGATGATGCAATAAAGGCCATAGAATATGCGCATTTTATGGGTGCGAGAATCGTGAATTGTAGCTGGGATAATGATCAGTACAATGAAAAAATGGAGCGTGTTATCCAAAAATATTCCGATACTCTTTTTGTCTGTTCAGCTGGGAACGCAATGCAAAATTTAGATAAAACGCCAATATATCCTGCCTGCTATGATTCACCGAATGTTATTTCTGTGGGCGCTGTAGATAATCAGGGGCTACTATATGATTATTCGGGATATGGGAAGCAGGTTGACGTTGCGGCTCCGGGGGCTCATATTTATAGCACGATGCCAGATAACAAGTATACGTTTTCTGACGGTGCATCTATGGCCGCAGCTTATGTTTCCGGAGTCGCCGCGCTGGTAAAAAGTTGCAATCCGGAATTGAATGGAGCACAAATTGCGGAAATATTAAAAAGCCATAGTAAAGAGGTTATTGAAAAAGAGCGAAATAGAAACTCCGGAACAAATGGAACAGAATCGTTTGTTACAATAAATTCAGGGGGCATTATTGATGCCTTTGCATGTGTAAAAAATGCAATAAAAACAAAAAAGCCTTGACAACCGGTGCTCCGTTTGCTACAATAACTTGCACATCAAAGCAGAGTGGGCGTTTCACTCTCACCTTCAGGGTTTTGTCCCTTGTCGGTCAATACGGTTTTTGCCTTTATAGGGGGTAATTGTGTTGATTTGCGGGGATAGGTGACTGTCCCCGTTTTTTTGCTTTGTAACGTATCTGCGTGAAATTTTTGGAGGTGTTGCAACATCAGCACAAAGAATCTGCAAATCAATGAGGAAATCCGCGATAAGGAATTACGCGTCGTGGGGGAAGAGGGAGAACAGCTGGGTATTCTATCGCTTTCACAGGCGATGCAGCTGGCGGAGGAGAAGAACCTCGACCTTGTGAAAATCGCGCCTCAGGCAAAGCCGCCCGTGTGCAAAATCATGGATTACGGCAAATACCGTTTTGAGCAGTCCAAACGGGAAAAGGAAGCGAAAAAGAACCAGAAAATCGTAAAAGTGAAAGAGGTTCCCCTGTCATTTAACATTGATGTGCATGACTTCAACACCAAGTTGGAGCATGCGAAGAAGTTTTTACTCGCGGGGGATAAGGTGAAAGTTTCCATCCGCTTCCGCGGCCGTGAAATGGCGCACACCAAAAACGGTTTGGCAACCATGGAACGCTTTGCCGAAGCTTGCGCGGAAGTTGCGAATCTCGAAAAGGCTGCCAAGCTGGAAGGCCGGCAGATGCTGATGTTTTTAGCGCCGAAGATAAAAAAATAACGCAACCATAATAAGGAGGAACTATCCAATGCCCAAGATTAAAACCCACAGCGGAGCGAAAAAGCGCTTTAAGCTTTCTAAAACCGGCAAGCCCATTCGCGCCCATGCGAACAAATCCCACATCTTAACGAAAAAGAGCACAAAGCGCAAGAGGAATTTGCGGAAAACATCCGTAGCGGATGTCACCAATGCTACGCAAATCAAGCGCTTGATTCCGTATAAATAAGCGGGGGATAATTCCGCAACAGAAATTTTGGAGGTAGATTACCATGGCTCGTATAAAGGGCGCAATTATGACCCGCAAAAGAAGAGGCAAGGTCTTAAAGCTTGCGAAAGGCTATTACGGCTCCAAGAGTAAGCTGTTTAAAACCGCAAAACAGGCCGTGATGAAGAGCGGCCAGTATGCGTATATCGGGCGCAAACAGAAAAAGCGCGATTTCCGCCGTCTGTGGATTACCAGAATCTCTGCCGGGGCGAAGATGAATGGCATGAACTATTCTTCTTTCATCAACGGTTTGAAGAAGGCGGATATCAATCTGAACCGCAAAATGCTTTCTGAGCTCGCAATTGCCGACCCTGCGGCTTTTACCGCCCTTGCGGAAAAAGCTAAGGCAGCAGGCGGGAAATAAGGGAAAAACCCAACGGGACGGCGGACAAGCCGTCCCGCTTTTCGCATTTTCAATCTGGGGGTTCTGCCATGCAAGTCATCACAAGCCGCGCCAATGCAACAGTCAAATACGCCGTTCATCTGCGGGAGAGCAGCGCCTTCCGGCGGGAGGAACAAGCCTTCCTGCTGGAGGGGATGCGCCTGTGCCGTGACGCGGTGCGCAGCGGCTATGCGGTTGCGCAGGCCTTTTTCAGCGAGGGGGCGCTTCTGCGCTATCCCGCGCAGTGTGAAGAAATTGCACAGGGCGCGAAGAGCAGCTGTTCCATCAGTGAAGCGCTGGCTAAAACAATGAGTGACACAGGCGAAACGCAGGGCGTGTTCTGTGTTTGTGCCATGCCAAAGCAGGCAGGCGGGGGCGAGCCCCAGCCAGGGAAACACTATCTTGCGCTGGAGCGGCTGCAAAATCCGCAGAACCTCGGCGGAATACTGCGCACGGCGGATGCCCTGGGTTTGGGCGGCGTGCTGCACAGCGGCGGCTGCGACCGTTACAACCCCAAGGTGTTGCGCGCGGCCATGGGTTCTGCCCTGCGCGTTTCGGCTTGGGAGTATGCGGATTTGCCCCTTGCTCTTGTGAACCTGCGGGCGAAGGGGCTGCGCTGCTTTGCGGCAGTGCCTGCGGCGGGAGCCCTGGATATCCGCGCACTGCCCCGCGAAGGCGGGTGCATCATCGTAATCGGCAATGAGGGCGCGGGCGTTACGCCGGAGGCCACGGCAGCTTGCGACGGCGCAGTGACGATTCCCATGGCGGGCGGCGCGGAGTCTTTAAACGCAGCTGCTGCGGCTGCCATTTTAGCCTGGGAACTGCAGCGATAAAGGAGGGGGCAAGTGGAAGAGCATATTTATTGGATTTGGCTGCAGCAGAGCCTGGGTTACCGGGTTCGCGCGCAAGAGATTGTCAGCCTCTACCCAAGCGCGAGGGCGCTGTATGAAGCGGGCTTTGCGCAGTGGCATATCTCCGGACTGTTCAACAAACGCCAGTTGAGCGCTTTGCGCGATACGCCCTTGGAGCGTGCGCAGCATTTCGTCACCCTCTGTGAAAAAAATAACTGGCACATTTTGACGCCCGCATTGCCCGCCTACCCCGCACTGCTGCGCAAGCTGGCGGATATGCCGCTGGTGCTCTATGTGCAGGGGGACTGCGCCGCGCTGCAAAACCAGTTCACCATTGCCGTTGTGGGCACACGCAGCGCTTCAGAGCAGAGCCTGCGCATTGCCGCGCGCCTGGGTGGGTCGCTTGCGCGGGCGGGCGTTACCATTGTCAGCGGCGGCGCGTTGGGCGTGGATACTGCCGCACATGAGGGCGCTCTGCGGGCAAAGGGGCAGACCGTGGCGGTTCTGGGCTGCGGGTTTGGGACAAACTACCTCATGGGCAACCAACCCCTGCGGGAAAGTATTGCAAAGCAGGGCGCGCTGGTTACAGAGTACCCGCCCTTTTATCCGGCTTCCGCCCAGACCTTTCCCACGCGTAACCGCATCATCTCCGGCCTTTCCTATGGCACGGTCATCGTGCAGGCGGGGGAGAGGAGCGGCTCATTGATTACGGCGGGTTTTACCTTGGAACAGGGGCGGGATGTGTTCGCCGTGCCGGGGGATGCGCTGAGCACCAGCTACGGCGGCGTAAACAAGCTCATTCGGGACGGTGCAAAGCCAGTGTTTTCCGCTTATGACATCCTGGAGGATTACGCCGTGCGCTACCCGGGGCGTATCAATCTTGCGCTTGCGGAACAGAGCATCGCGGGGGAGGAAACGGCGGTGCGGCAGGAGCCGCTGCCAAAGCCGATTCCGAGCAGGAAGGCGGAAAAGCCGCAGGCAGCCGCGCCGTCCACGCCGGTGCCGCGGGACGATACGGCGCTTTCAGAACCGGCGCGCGTTTTGCTTACCTGCCTGGAACAGGGGGCGAGCATGGCGGATGAGCTCGCGCGGGCAAGCGGCCTTTCTGTTTCCGCCGTGCTCGGCGCAGCTACAGAGCTGGAGCTGGCGGGTCATATTCGCCTGCTGCCGGGCAAGCGCTATGAATTGTGTTGCTTGTAAAGGGAATTTATGGTATACTAACAGGAATTTATTAGTCCGCCAATGAAAGCTTGCCAGAAGATTGGTGAGGGTTTTTGCCGTCAGTCAAGGCGGACGACGCGGCTTTACTGTCGTAAAGCAAGGAGGACAACGCAGGCTGACGGCGAAAATACCACCAAGATTTGGCAA
>JAVBPP010000074.1:0-6767 GCA_031549535.1 Oscillospiraceae bacterium | reverse complement strand
GATCCAAAATCAAAAAGGTGCCGCCGATGAGCACGATAAACAGAATTACGGCAATGCCCGTCATCGCCTCCCCCGCGGTGAAAATCAACACCGGGGACGCGATAATCTTCCAAATCGGCAGTTTCTCGCCCGCAATGCGGGTGTAACTGTCCGGTATCAGTTGACCGTCCGCATCCGTCCGATATTCCCCCTGCGGAATGAGCTGGGTCAACGCACCCGCGAATATCATAATGCCCAGCAGCACGGCGGTAATCGTGATAATGGTTTTTTTATCCAGCTTTAACCCTTGGGCAGCAGTAGAATCGCCCGTCTCTTTCATTGGACATGCCTCCACGCTTTCAAATCATATGCGCACAGTATAGCAAACCGGAGACGGAAAGTAAACTCTTTTTTTCATAAAAACGGATAATTATGCATGAATTTTGCAAAATTAGGCGCGTATCACGATAATGGGCTCTGGTATCGCGCGCTGTTTGTATAAAATTGCATTGATATCAGAACATACCGCCGCCGGGCTTATCGTTGCTCCGGCTTGCACTTTTTCATTGCAGGAAGTATACTGTTTTCACAAAAGGGAGATGATTCGTATGCAGAGCTATCGTTATAATGACCCACAGGTTCCTCAGCAGCTGCGGCTGTTTCACAGCATGTGCCTTGCGCGCAGTGAGCAGCCGGATTTACGCCTGACGTTCTCACCCAGCGCCCTGCCCATCGGCGCGGTCAGCTGCTCCGCCTTGGACGGCGCGGGCACGCTCTGGTATAAAAACCCGGCGGACGGCAGGCTGCTTTCCTGCCTGCTTACGGGCGGCGCGGCGCGGGAGTGGGGGGAACAAATCGAAAACCGCAGCCCGGACGCGCTGCATGTGCAGGACGCAAGACTCTGGGTTTTGGCGGGGGAAACAGTGTATGCCATCCCGGTTCCGCCGGTGAAGGATATTGTTCCGCTGGGGAAACAGCCGCTGCAGAAAATTCCGCGCTACTATCTCAAAGACGACGCCAGGGTTTCAGGCACGGTGAAGCAAAAGCTGGAAGCCTCCCGCCGCATGACGGGGGACAGCCTGCTGGAGGCCATCGGCGGCGTTGTCGCCGTATGCGCGGACGGCGCCGGGGGGCGCTTTGTTGCGCTGCGTCAGGGCGTGATGCATTGCTCGGCCGAAACACGGTTTGACCGCAGGGCAGTGGAGCTTTACCACGGCGGGCGCTATGTGTTCGGCGCGGATAGCAGTGTCTGCGGCGTTGCTTATTTGGAGGATACGCTTTGGATTGAGAACGCCCAAGGCTATGTTTCCGTCACGCACAGCCCCATGTCCCTGAGCGAAAAGGAGCGGCACTATGACCGCCTGAGCTGGGAGCTGCACAGCGTGCGCGGCTCGCTCTGCGATACGCATTACCGCACAGAGGATTTCGGCAATGGCGGCGTATATGAGCAAACCCAGCGCTATTCCACCAACAACGACGCGCTCTGGTCCGTCTTCCATTCCATTGGGGACGCGCTGAAATACAGCTGCCTAAAACGGCGCGGGGATTGCGCGGGTGCTGGGCAGGTGCGGGAAAAGCTGATTCGCGTGACGAAAAATGTGCTGCTGCAGAGCCACATCCACGGCCTGGGCAACGGCTTTGTGGCGCGAGGCTATGTCTCGAAAAAGGACGGCGTTTTCATCAAGGACGGCAAGCTGGACACCAACGGTCTGTGGTATGAAAAGGATGGCGTCATGCCGGACGGCACACCCTGCGTGGTCTGCGCGGATACCCCTGTGGCCCATATTGACACCGACCCGGTGGAAGGGCGCTGCTTTGTTTTGACGCCGGAGGTGAAGGCACGCCTTGGCACCGACGCGCGCACGCCTGTGGACGGCGATTTTCGCCTTTCCGCCCCGATTTGCGCCGCGGTTCCGGCCTCGCTTGCCGCCCTGTACCGCGAGGCCGACCCCTATCGCCCGGAGAAATACCCCGCAAGCGAGGACAGCGACATTATCTTTAAGGCGGATACCTCCTCCGAGGAGGCAATTGCCGCCTTTGTGCAGTATTATTTTGTATGGAAGCATCTGCTACAAGGCAGTGACGGCGAAGAAGAGGCCGCCCTGCGGGATTTGATTGCGGATACGGCGGCGGCGACCATGACGCATTTGCTGGATAACGGCTACTGCCTGCGGGATTTGCACGGCAACCCAACCCAGTGGGGCAAGTGGTTCGCGGATTATTTTGTGCGCTGGGAGGATATCAATGCCCCCTGGCGCCATCCCGTCTACGCGTTTTCTGACGGGCCTTTGAACGGCGCGGAGATGCTGTGCATGCTCAAGGTCACAGCCTATCTGTTGGAGGGGAACGAAACGCACGCCGCCCTGCGCAAGCGGGTGTTGGCGGAATATGAAAAAGGCTTTACTCTGCCCTTTGACGGCAAAACCAACGGCGCGGGTTATGCCTCGCTCCTTGGCATGTACCGCGAAAATCTCGCCTATACCTGCCGCGCCACAGCCGAACTGGATGACTACAGCCTTTGTATCAATTATTCCGACGAAACGCTGGCCATCATCGCGTTTTGGCCGCTGCTGGAGCTGGAGGAAGACGCGCAGCGCAGGGCTATTTTGGCGAACGGTTTGGATGAGTGGTGGCACAACATGCGGCGCGAGGGCAACCCGATTTACAGCTTTGCCTATGCCGCGCTGAACCCGGATAAGCAGGTGGATTTTAGCGGCGCGGTGGATTATCTCAACCGCCTGCCGCTCTACCCCAGCCAGATGCCCGTGGAAAATAGCGCACGCAATGACCTTGTGATGCTGCCCGGTAAGGAGCATTTGCAGGCCAACCGCCTGCTGCCCATTGACGAGCGCCGCATGCACAAATTTAACACCAGCCCCTTCCGCGTGGATGCACAGGGTCCCGGCGGCAAGGCGCTGTATGAGGAGGGCTACCTCTTCAGCGGCAGCCTCTTCACCTGGCCCTATTGGACGGCGCAGTATTACAATTTACTTGATTTTGGTCAGTAAACATGCTATATTATTAGAAAAAATATAGAAAGGAGCACTTCCCATGCCACTACCCTTTGCAATCTCATTTCCCGCAGTGTTCAAGGAGCTGCTCAGCTTTATTTTGACCTTTTTCCTGGCTCTGGGCGGTTATGGCTCCCTGCCCGCAAACGACCTTGCGCCGCAGGATGCCGCCAATCTGCAGGCGCAGTTCAGCATCATTTCCGATACGCACATCGAAATCAACCCAGCCGAGGAGGGCGTTGTCCGCTTTGAGGCGCTGCGCAAGGGGTTGAAAGACATGTCCCGCTCCGCCGCGCCGAACGATGCGCTGATAATCGCGGGGGATATGACAGAAAACGGCCAGGTGTTTGAATACAGTGCGCTGTATGATTACCTTCGCCGCTTTAGCAAGCTGCCGCGTTTTCTGCCCGCCATGGGTAACCACGAAACCTTCGGCCTAAACCACAACCAGCTTTACCCCATTGCACAGTCGAACTTCACCGGCTCCTACCGGATTTATTCGGGCATCAACATCGATAAGCCATATTACTATCAAGTTATCAACGGCTATTATTTCGTTGTTATGGGAACCGAGGCGATTTCCGGGGAGGATATGGCCTATATTTACCCCGAGCAGCTCAGCTGGTTGGAGGGCGTTTTGGCGCAGGCCACGGCAGACGGCAAGCCCGTATTTCTCATCAACCACGAGCCGTTCGCCGGCACACACGGCACAACGAACTGGGCGGAAAGCATGGGTGCGCAGAACGACGCGGTTTATGCCGTTGTGAGCCAATTCAGCAACGTGTTCTATTTTTCCGGCCACATTCATGTGGATTTGGAGCAGAGCCGCTCCTATGCGCGCACGGCGGAGGGCGTGAACCTGTTCAGCCTGCCTACCTACGGCAAAAGCGCTACACCCGGCTGCGGCCTGCAGGTGGAAGTTTACCCGGACAGCGTGTTGGTGCGCGGGCGCAATTTCGCGAAGGGCGCATGGCTGGGGGATTTTTCGGTGACTGTAGCCCTGGATTAATTCAGGTGCAAATAACATAAAAAGGAGACTTACACAAAATGAAACAAAGCAGGAAGCTACTGGCATTATTTCTCGCGGTCTTGTTGAGCGTTGGGTGTTTCGCGGTTCCTGTCAGCGCACAGGCGGCTGCCACAGGCATAGAAAGTGCGGAGGCCTCGGATATTATTGATGTAATATCTGCTCCGTTTCTTCGTATCTACCGTGCCATCCTAACGCTGTTTGAAAACATAAAGACCTGCTTGATGGATTGGCTCTTCCCGCTCAAGCCCGAAAACGCACTGATTATCAACCAGGTGTATGGCCTTGGGAACAAAAATGACGATAAGCAGGCAGGTTCTCATTCCTTTGTGGAGCTCTACAACCCAACTGACCGCAGCATAAAATTAAGCGGCTATACCCTGCAAGCCGCCGGAAATGAGCAGGAGTGGAGTGTGTTGCCGCTCAGCGGTGAAATTCCCGCCAAGCACAGCTTTTTGGTGGTTTTGACAGAGATCACAAACCAGAGCGCCGAAATGCGCCTCGCGCTTGACCCCACTCAGGCGGACATGCTTTGGGATGGCGTCATTTTCCCGAACAAGGGTCTCAAGGTGGCGCTTGTAAAGAGCCTGGAGCCGCTGCAGACGGCGAATCCCTTTGATGTGGACGGCAAGGGAAGCAAGGCTGCCGGTTACGCGGATATGATTGGCATCGCCGGCAATGACGCAGGCAGTACGATAGACGGCTGCGAAACGGCATATCCCGCGTTCCAATCCAAGCAGAATTCCGCCCGCCGCATCAACTACCATGACACAAACAACAACAAAAACGACCTGATGGCAATTGATTACCGCACGGCGGATATCGGCATGTTCGGCCCCCGCTCTCTGGCCAGCGGCGCGAATCTCCCTGTGATGGAAAACGACCCCGCTGATAAGGATGCGCTGCTGCCGAAGGTATTTATTACGCTTGCGCCCGGGAACACACTGCATACGCTGAACAAGGAAGATTACGTTGGCGCACTGGTGACCATGAACAATGCGGGTGAATTTAACATCCCCGGCCTTTCCGCAGGGGTGCGCCTGCGCGGGAATTCCACAGCCTATGCGCCGAAGCGCCCGCTGCGCATCAAGTTTGACAGCGCCACCTCCGTGTTCGGCCGCCCCGCCGAAAAGAGCTGGACACTGCTGGCCAACCATTATGATTACAGCCTGATGCGCAACTACATTGCGTATAATATGTATGACCACATCTCGCCGGACGGCACATTTTCCTCCCTGGTGCAGTTTGTGGATGTGTATGTCAACAACGAGTACCAAGGTGTCTACACCCTTTGCGACCAAATTGAATCCGGCGAAGGCAGAGTGAATGTTCCCACCAGCACAAAAAATGCGGATACCGGCTATCTGCTCGAATATGACTACCGCATTATGGACGAGGGCAGCGAGGGTACGGATTACTTCAAGGTCAGCATCACGGATCCGCTCCTGCAGGCGCGCAACGGCTGGGGTCCGGGCACTCAAATCCCCTATGCCATCAAGTCTCCCGACCCGGACGACGGTATCCCTGCGGCAAATATCAACTTTATTCAAGCGTATATGCAAAGCGTGCATGACGCGATTGCCACGCGTGACTTTACACAAATTAGTCAAAAAATTGACGTGGAATCCTTTATTGATTTCTTTATGCTCGCGGAAATCTTCCAGCTCACGGATATCGGCGGACTGAGCGTTTATATGTATAAGGATAAGGGCGGCAAGCTGAAGATGGGCCCCGCATGGGACTATGACCTTTCCGTTGGCAACGCCATCCATACCCCCAGATTCCCCACAGGCACGTTCTGGGCGGAGCAGGTCAACCCGCTCTTCGCGCCCCTCATGGATTGCCCGGAATTCGCAAGCCTGTATATGCAGGAATATCTGGATTCCTACGCGGACTATAAGGCCTATCTCACCGATTTCATTGACACAAGCTACGAGACGTATCACACGGCTCTGGAGCGCAACTTTTTGAAATGGGACATCTGGAACTATGACCAGGGCTTTGAAACGCCGGAAATTGATGCGATTAAAACCCACAAGGGGCAGGTCGATTTTATTCGCAATTGGCTGTGCGAGCGCCTGGATTGGCTGAACGCCGCCTATGATTCCCGCCTGAACAACGGCGGAACCTTTGCAAACCCGTTCCCCGGATGATATAGTCGAACCATTTATACCAATCACCTTTTAGAATGCTTGCAAAATTCGGTAACGAGCGTTTCATGTATGCGCTCTTGCCGAATTTTGCAAAAAGTATTCTTAATGGTGATTGGTATTAATAACCAAGGCTCCCGCGCGATTGAATTTCGCGCGGGAGCCTTTTCTTGTTTGGGATTGGATTAGGGCAACGTTTCCTGTATCAGCTGCGCAAAGGCTTCGTATAGCGGCGCAAATTCCCGAATTAGCTGTGCAATGGCAGCCCGTTTCTTTTTGTTCTGCAGCACCTTCAACGTCACATTAAAATTGCCCTTTACTTTTTCTAGTTTGTGTGTGAGTAGCTTGCTCACTGTTTCCATGCAGGTATATTCCTCCTGCAAACAGGCAAGCTGCGGTAGCTGCTTCACTGCACCGTCTAAAAATTCAAAGGAAATGCCGCAGAAGTTTGTGGCAAAGTTGCAGACATAAACCGTGTAATCCTTCCACTGGCCAAACTGCTCCTTCGTCATGCCGTCAAATTTGCCGTTTTCGATGTCATCCGCCCAATCCAAAATGCTTTTGGGCCGAAGGAACAGTTGTATTGGTCGGGTGATGCGA
>JAVBPP010000070.1:0-4447 GCA_031549535.1 Oscillospiraceae bacterium | reverse complement strand
ACCGTCCCCCGGTTATTTTTTCTCAGCGCTTTGGCCGCAGAGAACCGGCGCTGGATGCAACCCGAACGGCATATTGCCGTAGGGTGCGGCTTCCTAGACGCACCGCCGTTCCCTGTGGAAACCGTCTGCCGCAAGAAACCGGCATCAGAACGCCGCCGACTCCCTGCGTCCCTGCGGGGACAGCTCCCTCGGCGAGGGAGGCCAGGATTGGCGGCCTAACGGCATCTGCGGAATTTGCATGGCATATCGCGTAGGGTGCGGCTTCCTAGACGCACCGCCGTTCCCTTTGGAAAACGTCTTACTGAAACCGGCATCTTTGTAGGGACGCACTGTGTGCGTCCGATGCCGTGTCCACACGCGAAACCCCTTGGCTAATAAGCAAGCGCACCGTCCCCCGGTTATTTTTTCTCAGCGCTTTGGCCGCAGAGAACCGGCATCGGATGCAACCCGAACGGCGTCGGCGAAATTTACGGGGCATATCGTGGGGTGACTGTCCCGGTCACCCGCCGTTCCCGGGGAATGCCGTACGCCATCACCTATCCATGCAAAAATGCACGCGCGGCGTTGAGCGCCATATCGTAATAAAATTCCCCGTAGGGCGACATGCTGTCATATGCGGAAACGGAAAATATCACAGCCAAAATCGCAATTGCAAATCCCACAACAAAGGTCAGTCCAAAACCAATGAGCGCAAATTTGCCGAAGGCTGAGGCGGAGTTTGGCCTATCATTATGCAACACAAAATACACAATCAGCGCGACAATCGGCATAAAAAAGCCGCAAAGCAGGCCACCCAGCTTGATTGCGCCGCTGGGCTGATCCTGCGCATTTTGTTGCTGATAGCCCCCGCCCGGGTAGGGCTGATATTGCTGATAGGGCGGCGGGGGCTGCTGATATTGCCCATATGGCTGTTGCTGATAGGGTTGCTGCGGCGGCTGTTGATAGGGCTGTTGATTTTGGGGCTGCTGCGCCAGCGAGCCTCCACAGTTGGGGCAAAACTGCGCATCCTGCCGCACCGTTTCCCCGCAATATTTGCATTGCATCTTATCATCATACCTTTCTCTTGGCTGGTATCGGTATCGCAGTTACACTATAGCACGAACCGTGTTTCTTTGCAAGAAAGAATGCCCTGTAAAGGCAAGGAAGCCGGACGAAACGTCCGACTTCCTTGCCAATAAAACGGGGGGGTAAGAAGATGGTAAAAGTAATAATGAAAAGCGTTTTAGAATTATTCCTTTTTGGAATATTTCTTCAAGTAGATAAAGCGCATTAAGCGGCATTCCAGAGAGCTGATTTTGTTATCCGCGCCGCAGAGCAGGGAACCGACCTTCGTCATGCCGGCCTTTTCCACAATCATTTGCACAGCGTGGGCATCGCCCTCGTTCTTTCCGCAGCACAGGGCGCCCACTCCCGCAAGATACACCGCATGCCTGCCCTTTAGGGCGTTTACGCAGGCTGCCGCATCCTCGGGGGAAGCAACGCGCATATCCACGCCGACAATTTGGGCGAAGTCATCCAATTGGGGCTTGACTGTTTTGCCCATGGCGCTCACACCAACGGTGGCCGGGTCTGCTGTGCAGCGTATCACGCTGATATCCGCCCGTGCCGCATAAATGGCGCGGTGGAGTTTTGCGGCGGCCGGTTCACCGGATTCGGCATTTGCCATGGAGCAAAGATGCGTAGAACCATCCGAACCCTTGAGCTCAAAAGCCTTTCGGTCGGCCTGACTATCACTATTGTAACAGATAATTCCCGGTTTGGCAATAGTTTTGTCACATTTTGTAAACGGAGTTACCACCGATTCGACATAATCTTTGTCGCTTTCGGGCAGTTTGCCGTATTTCTTTTGGAACTGCGCGTGGAGATATTGCTTACACGCCTCCTCCAGCTGCATGGCGGCCTCAAAGGCATCCGCATCATCCGTGCCAAAGCACACTGCGCCATGGTGCGCCATAATGATACCCTTGCCCTTTGTTTGCCCCAGGGCGGCTGTGACGCCCTGTTTCAGCTTTTTGGTGCCGGGCAGGCCATAGGAGGCCAGCGGAACCGCACCGCCCAGAGCTGCTGTTGCCTCACTCGCGGGCAAGCCACCGCTCAGCGCACTGATAACAGAGGCCCCAAACTGATGGGTATGAATTACAAAATTAATTTCCGGGCGCGCCCGATACACTTCGGCGTGAATCCCCTTTTCGCTGGATGGCTTCACATCGCCGGTATATTCCAAGGTCTGCAAATCCAGTTGCACGATATCGTCCGGAGTCAAGGAGTCATAAGCCTTGCCGCTGGGGGTGATGACAAAGCTCTTCTCATCAACGCGGCAACTTACATTGCCCCAGGTGCGCGCAATCAGTCCGGTCTCCACAAGGCGGTTACCCGCCTGAATCACCTGCTGTTTTGCTGTCATTACGTCCATATTCAAGACCACGCCTTTCCGCAGTATGGAATTCGTATTATTTCTCTACAATTTCTTCCACGCCGACATTGGCGAACACGCGGTCAAAGCAGGCCAGCGCTTCGTCAATCATTTCATCCGTATAAGCGGCGCTGGTATACAAACGGGAACCTGCCAGGGTCACAAGACCCTCGGCCATATAGGCGGCACCCATGTGCTCCATCACCTTTTTGCGGCGGCTGGTTTCCTTCAGCACCTTCGGAACCTCCCAGAGCTTATTCCAATTGATGGAAAAGTGCATGGTGCCCACGGTTTCCAGATGGCACACAGAGCCCTGGTTGAACGCCACGAAGGGCAGATTGTGCTTTTTCACCAGCTCCTGCAGTCCGGCCGTGATGCGGTCGCCCGCCGCGCCTGCCTTTTCACAGGCATGCTGTTTTTCCATTTCGCAAAGCATGTGGTAGCCCGCCACGCAGCTCAGGGGGTTGGCCGCCATTGTGCCGCCAATCAATGCCTTTTTCGTTTTTGTGCCGCCGTGTATGCCTGCGGCGAGGTATTGCATATATTCTTTTTTGCCGCCCAGGCCGCCCGCGCTGGGGTAGCCGCCGGCAACAACCTTGCCGAACACGGTCAAATCCGGCTCCACGCCAAAATAGCCCTGTGCGCCGGCCATACCCACGCGGAACGCGGTGACGACCTCGTCAAAAATCAGCAGTGCGCCGTATTTGCGGCAAAGCTCCTGCACGCCCTTATTGAAGTCCTTATCCATCGGGCGGGTGCCGCTCTCCGGACCAATGGGCTCAATGAGCACGGCCGCCGTGCCGCCATGCAGCTGGTTGCGGCGCAGCTTCTTTTCCAAATCGTGCAAATCACCCGGGAAAAACTCCTGCGTATGTTTGAAGATATAGCGCGGCACGCCGCTGGCCTGGGTAAATTTGGAACCCGGGATGCGGATGCCGTAGGCGAGCTGATCGCTCCAACCGTGGTAGGCACCGCCCATTTTAAGAACATTCTTTTTCTTGGTGGCAAGGCGCGCCACGCGGATGGACGCCATACAGGCCTCGGAGCCGGAGTTGAGCATACGGAACATATCCACAGAGGGAATCAACTCACAGATTTTTTGCGCAAGCTTGTATTCATATTCATGAAATAAACCGGTGGAGGGGCCGCAATTGTTCAACAGCTCCATCACCTTTTCGCGCACCTCGGGGGGGTTGCTGCCCAAAACAGTCGGGCCGCCGGCCTGCAGAAAGTCGAAGTAGCGGTTGCCGTCGATATCATAAAGATACGCGCCCTCCGCCTTGGTAAATACGAGCGGGAAGGGATGGTTAAAGGCAAGGTTATGCTGCACGCCGCCGGGGATAACGCTCTGCGCCTGGCCAATCATCTCCTTGGATTTTTGGCATTTCTTTTCGAAATACTCTTCCTCATAGCGCTTGAGCGCATCGGGCTTGACGGTGTGAATGGGCTTTTGAATCAGCTCATCCAGCTGCTTGGTGATGAGTTTTGCGTCCGGGTAATTGCGAATGGAATACTGTCCGTCCATATTTTTCTCCTCCTAATTAACTCTGGTATGCGTGTAATAGCGCATCCAGGCAAATTTCTTTTGCGTTTTCTTCCGGAATTGCTGTGCTGGGATTAAAACCGTCATAGTGGACATGCATAGCCCACCAATATAGGGTTTCGATAATAAATTTGGCGCTGAGATTCGCATTCAGCTCCGGGCGCATCTGCCCCTGCTGCGTGAACAGCATAACATACTCCTGCAGCGTTGTATAAAAATGAAGGCGGTATTGCTTATAATACTCAAACAGCGCGGGAAACACCTGGGGGTTTGCCTCAAACAACAGGCAGCCGGCACGGTATTGAGAGAGCAGGTCAAATGCCTGGGAGAGCATATCCCGGTAGCTGCAGCTCTGCGGCTTCTCCCGAAGCGCTATTTCAAACTGCTGCACAACGGCATCCAGCTTGCTTGTAACCTCGGCGTTTAAGGTGGAAAGCGCCACCTCCTGGATGGGCAGTTCGGTAATACGGTTGATATAATCCCCGTCCACC